>CAZHEI010000001.1:0-89345 GCA_964531425.1 uncultured Vampirovibrio sp.
ATAGGATAGGATAGGATAGGATAGGATAGGATAGGATAGGATAGGATAGGATAGGATAGGCGCAATTTTTCATTGTTAAATTACTTTATATAAATATGGGAATTTATAAAGTCAAGAATAGGAGAAATCTATGGGATTTTTTAATGTTGGATTAAAAGTTGTTCAATCTTTAAAATATGGAACGCAAATTGGTAAAATATCTAAAAGCGGAATGGCTTGTTATGCTAAAAAAGGGAAAGATGGACTTACAAGCTATACCACGGTAAATGCACTAACTGGGGAAAAAGTTTTAACAAAAAAGTAATTAAAGCAAACGATACATACCAATATTCATATGTTAGGGACTCAAAAGGAAATTTAATAGCACATTACGAACAAGTTAAAACACCTATTGGTTACGGACTTGGCTCTAATAATTCTCATGCTTATGAAGTGAGAAATATCTCAGAACGATATAATAAGTTTGGTCAAGTAACTGATAAACGTGACATTACTTTTACTCCGGCAAATAATGCTACAGAAGCTAATATTATATATAGTATTAATGGTAAAAATACTACAAAATTTTTAGATACAGCAGATAATTGGTTAAGTCCGGAATATGCAGGACACATAAATTTCTTACAATAAAATTTATTACAGCTGTAGGGTGCGTTTGTACGCACCATTATTGCTGTTTTTGTAAAATTACCTTAAACTACAATGTAATGAGTGTTGACTTTTTCGATACAATCATTAAACATTCAGTATGAGCAAAGATTATTACAAAATCCTCGGTGTTACGGAGTTTGAAACCGCCGAAAATATTAAGTCTGCGTATCGTAAGCTTGCACGTAAATGGCATCCTGATATTGCAGGAAACTCTCAAGATGTTTTGTCAAAATTTAAAGATATTAACGAAGCTTACGAAATTCTTTCAAACAAAGTAAAAAAAGCAGAATATGATAAAGCTAGAAAATTCTATAATTATGCGCACGAGAATTTTCATGAAAACAATTCAGCTAAAACTAAACAAAATTCTACCAATCCTCAATCAGAAAAAAAGAATTTTAGTTTCAATTGGGAAGATTTTTTAGGTAAAAAATATAAAGAGTCTGCTTTTAAACAACAAGAGCCTAAAGCTCCAAAACGAGGGGAAGATATTCAATCTGATATTGAAATTTCTGTGTTTGAGGCTGCCGGAGGTGCAACCAAGGTTATTAACATGCTACAAACTCAGGTTTGCCCTAAATGCAAAGGAAAAAAATTTGTTAATGGAACAAAGTGTCCTAATTGTGGAGGGAAAGGAGAATTTACAAACTACAAAAAATTCACGGTAAAAATTCCAGCCGGTGTAAGTAACGGTTCAAAAATCAGACTTGCCGGAGAAGGTGGGAAAGGAGTTAACGGTGGAAGTAATGGAGATTTGTATATTACGATTCACATTCAAGAACCTAAAACCTACAAAACAGACGGTTTAAATATTCTAAAAACGATTCCGATAACTCCATTTGAAGCAGTGTTAGGTACAAATTTAAAAATTAGTACTCTTAATGGAAATTTGAATGTAAAAATAGCTCCAAATACACAAAATGGTCAAAAAATACGTTTAGCTGGTTGTGGTATAGTGCAAAATAATCATGTTGGCGATATGATTATAACTGTTGAAATCAAAATTCCTAAAAATTTGTCAGACGAAGAAATCAGTTTGTACAAAAAATTAGCAGAGATTTCAAATGATAATATCAGAGAAAATATTTAAAAAAGTGCACAATGAGGCAATATGACAGATAAAGTTAAAATTAAAGAGATTTTTGCATCAATACAAGGCGAAGGTCCTTTTATCGGGTATAAACAATTATTTATAAGATTTTGCGGATGTAATTTAATCTGCAATTACTGTGATACAGATTACAGAACTGTAGATAGCAAAGAATACACCTTGGATGAAATCATTGAAATCGTGAGACAAAATTCGGATTGTCACTCTGTTTCGTTAACCGGTGGAGAACCCTTGCTAAGTACTGGTTTTTTGAAAGAATTTTTGCCACAGTGTCCATTGCCTGTTTATTTGGAAACAAACGCAACTCTTGCAGGAGAGTTGGGAGAAGTTATTGATTACATTGACTACATATCTGCAGATATTAAACTTGCAAGTTGTACCGGAGGTAATGACTTGTTCAGTGAACATGACAGCTTTTTGTCAGCAGGTTCTTCTAAAAAAATGTTTGCAAAAATTGTTTTTGATACAAATATTACAGAAGAAGAAATTATGCAATGTTGCAAATTGGGTGCAAAATATGGGATTGAGCTAATCTTACAGCCAAAAACATTAGATGATAAACTCGCTGTTACAAATGAATTTATTGAATTAATTTTAGATAAATTCTTGAAAAAATACAAAAAAGTTCGTTTAATTCCTCAAGTTCATAAATTTTTGAATGTTAGATAAAAATTTATGAATTTTTGATTACATTTATAACAAATTCTAATGCACCTTGTTGTTCTTTGAATACCTTTTCGCATTTTTGCACTGTTTTGTCGTAAAAATCAACATCTGATAGCATTTTGTCAGCGATTTTAAAGAATTCTTCTTCTGAATTAACAACAAATCCGGCTTCGGCTTTTTTTATGATTGAATAAATATCTTTAAAATTGTGAGTTGAAGGTCCTGAAATAACAGGTTTCTCAAATACAATTGATTCAAGCGGATTATGTCCGCCGGTTTTATTGAAACTCCCACCAATAAAGGAAATGTCAGCATTTGCATACATTTTACCTAATTCGCCCAATGTATCAAGAATCAATAAATCACAATTCTCTAAATCTGATTTTCCTTCAGAGCGTTGAGCATAACTAAAGCCAAACTTTTCAACAAGCCCCTTAACTTCTTCAACTCGAGTCAAATGTCTGGGTGCAAGAATTAGTTTTAAATCAGAATGTTGTTTTTTTAATTTTTTGAAAACATTTAGTACAATTTCATCTTCGCCGGAATGAGTTGAACCTGCAAGAAGAACTCTTGCTCCTTTTTTGTTAAATTCAACTCTATCAGGTCGTTTTATATCAAACTTAAGATTATTCATAACTTGCGTAGTTTGAGGATTTGCACCAAGTTTTAGAAATTTGTTATTATCATCTTCAGATTGTGTAAAAATACCGGTATAAAAACTTAAAAAGTATTTAAACATCCACTTTAATGCATTATAAGATTTAAAAGTTGAATCAGAAATTCTTCCATTAATAATATACAATTTGATTCCTCGTTTTTTGCATTCCATTGCAAAATTTGGCCAGATTTCAGTTTCTGCAATAAATACCATTTTAGGGTTAACTTTATCTAAAAACTTCTTGATGACACAAGGAAAATCCGCAGGGAAATAAGTGATTAAGTCGCAAGATTCTCCAAGTTTTTTCTTTGCAATTTCTTGACCTGTGTAAGTGCCAGTTGTCAAAACAATTTTTGAATCAACAAATTCTTTTCGAGCTGTTTTTACAAGATTTTCCAGTGCAACTGCTTCTCCGACTGAAACTCCATGAAACATTATTACATTATCATCTTTTGAAAATCCTGCTTCCGGAATTATTCCACATTTTCTAGATATAGCACCTTCCGGATAACCATTTTTTCTAACAACATTTTCTCCTATAGGTTTTATTACTCGCCAGAGAATATCACTTATCAATTGGTACATTATTTCCCCTTTTTATCTATTAATGAATATTTTCTTCCTGAATCTATTATAACAAAATTTTTGTTTCTAAGCTTTTTTATTTCTTTATTTTTTATAATTACATAATTATTTTCTTTATTTAATGCATCATTTAAATTAGTTATTTCAGCTTTTGTACCGTAAATTACCGGCATGTTGCCATAATAAATTAAACAGTACTTTGTTCCAAACTTGTATGTTGTTAATGAAACATTTTTTTCTTGTGCGAGTTCTGCAAAACGCATTAAATCATCTTGTCCAAACTTATAGTCAATTTGAAAGAATTTTTTTGTTGCCATAGAAGAAAACAATGTTATAAATATAACTAATGAAACAAAAACTCCAAGGTAGATTTTTTTCTTGGTGAAAAGAATAACTGTCAGCCCACAGGCAAACGCCACCAAAACTGTAAAAATTCTAAGAGTTCCGACATCCCTAACAAGCTGTTCCGGCAAAAATGCAGGGGCAAATATTGCGCAAACAGAAGTCGCTATAAGCAATCCGCCAAAAATATAATTTGTTATATTAATATAATTTTCGTTTTGTTTTTTATAAATATAATTCCACCAGACATATCCGCCCAAACAAGCCAAAGACGGATACAAAGGTAATATATAGGTAATTAATTTTGTTTCTGAAATGCTAAAGAAAACTAAGGAAAAAACTACAATAATAGTGTTATAAACTAAAAATCTATCAAGAGTTGTTGTCATTTTGAATATTTCAACTAATCGTCTGCCTTTTTTTAGCCAAACTCCCAAGCATGAAACAATCCAAGGGCAAAAACCCCATAAAAGAGTTATAAAATAAAAATATATAGGTTGAGTTCTATCAATATCTTTATATCCTAAAAATCTATGTATATGATGTTTTATAATATACTCATTCCAAAATAATGGGTTATACATTTTTAGCATAATAATATGCCAAGGAAGGATTATTAGTAAAAATAAAAGTCCTCCAGGGATGAAATATATTGGCTTAAAGATTTCTTTAATTTTTCCGGAAATTAATGCTATGAAAAACATTGAACCAAACGGTACGACAAACCCCGGAATACCTTTTGCCATAACTGCAAATGCTGAAAATATATAAAATAACCACCAATAATATTTTTTTCTGCTTTCTCTGCAAAAATATACCGCTAGACCAAAGCATAAAGATATTGCAATAAAAAAAGACACTACAATATCTAATATTGCCAATTTCGCCAGCATTAAGTATTCAATACTGGTTGCAAGTATTATTGAAGAAATAATTCCATACGAACGTGAAATTATTTTTTTACCCATTAAATAAACCAGAAAGCAACCGGCAGTTCCTAAGAGCGAAACCGGAAACCTTGCTGTGAATTCGTTAACTTTGCCAAAGATAGTGAATGAAATTGTTTCTAACCAGAAAAAGAGCGGAGGTTTTTCAAAGAAATATTCCCCATTCAAATATAATGTCAAATAATCTTTGGAATGAAACATATCTCTTGCCATTGAAACATAACGAGTTTCATCTGCATCCATCAGTGGATAAGTTCCAATATTATGGAAAAATATTAGATAAAACAATAATCCTAAGCCTAAAAAAGTGAACAAATCAGGCTTTGATAATATGTAATTCCGTAGTTTTTCCATTAAACTCTCCAACGAGAGTTTATTATAACACAAAATTTATTGCGAAGGTAGGAATACAAGCTATTTTAAGTCAGAAATTTTCTATACACTCAATGATATTAGAACAATTGTTGTCAAAATAAGTACAGTAATAGTAAATCCCACAATTATTTGTATTAGAGGATGAATTCCGGAAGTAGCTTCTTCTTCAAGCTCAAGTTGCTTTAGGACTTTTTTTGAAAAATCTTGCTTCACTTCAGATTCAGTCTTTTTTAAAGAATCATTCATTAATCTCCTTATATTATAACTGTCCTCAAGGTCTTTTCTGGCTTTAGTGTTATTTATCGTAAATTTTTTAATTTTAATATTTTCATCTTCGCTTAACTCATTATCAATGTATGCAGAGAGATTGTTTTTAAAAACTCTGTATTGGAGTGATGTTGCTCCGGATTCTTTCCCGGAGTTAGCTTCTATAGGCAAAGCTTCATCTTCTAGCTCCAAATTCTTTTTTAAATCTGAAATCATAGTTTTTATGATATCGTATTTTGCTCTGCAAACAGGACAAGTTTTTATATGCTCTTCTACTTGTAATTTTAAAGCTGGACTTAAGTCTCCATCTATATAGAACGATATTAGAACATCCATTTGTGAACAGGTTAATTTCATTATTAACTCCTTATGATAAATTCTTTTAACTCATTTTGAAGCTTAAATCTAGCTCTGGAAATTCGTGATTTTACGGTTCCAAGTGCAGTATTTGTAAGCTTTGCAATTTCTTCATAACTTAAGCCTTCATATTCTCTTAAAACAATTGTTATTCGTAAATCTTTAGGTAAAGTCATTAAAGCTGCTCTTATAATTTTTTCTAATTCAGAAAATAAACATTTTTCTCCGGGTTCACATCCCAATTTATCCTTAATTTCACTAAGGTCGTTGTTATTAATATCTATATATTTATCTTGATTCTTGCGTGTGTAATCATAATAACAATTGGTAACAATTTGATTAAGCCATTTCTTAAAATGTTTTGGTTCATTAAGTTGAGGAAGCGTTTTTGCCATTTTTAATAAGGCTTCTTGAGTTAAATCAGAAACATCTTCTTTCTTGTCAACCAAATGTAAAAAAAGAGCATAAACATGTTTTTGAATCCGCCGAATTAACTCCTCCAATGCTTTTATATCCCCCTGTTGTGCAGGTAATATTAATGAAAAAATATCTTTCTTTTTATAGCTGGATTTTGACATAATCTATTTTAAAGTCAAAATATAAGAGTTTGAAATTCCGCATGTGGGTGATTATTAATAAATTCTGAGGGCTAGTATTTATAAAAACTTGGTAATGAGCAAAAGAAAACAGGTCGGGTAATCCTTCCTGTTAAGATTTTACACTAGCCGAAATATAAATAGCAATTTCATTATACACTAAAAATTTTTAAAACACAAATAATATATCAGAATTCTATAGATGAAAATAAGTCAGATTCCCCATGTTAATTGGCTATCGCAGAGTATTTAGATATATTAAAGGAATGTTAATTTATGTAACAAATATATAAAATATATATAGAATTTGTCAATTTTCTTTACATTTAAGTTTTAATATATATAAGAGGAAAATTATGAATAACCATGCTCTAAATAATTTTATAGTTTCACAAAGCGAAGTCGCAGCCCTCAAGGAAATGATATTTAAACGAGCTAGCGAACGAGCTCAAGCTTTGACTGAAGAGGTTCAGTCAAGTTGTACGAGCGCTATACAATTGGATGTCATGGATATGGCAAGAGATTCTTTTGTGTCCTCTAAAAATCCATTTTCACGAAAAGTTGAACAAGAATCAAAAACTTCCCCTAGTGAAACAGAAACAAAACAAGAAGCAAAAACTCCAGAAATCGGATTTGCGAAAAGAAATGTTAATGAAATAAAAGCTCAGATACATAATAAAAATATTAATGTTAATTCTGATATAGCAAATAATACAGTAGAATCTGCAATGCATGAAGCAAGAGCAAATTTTAGTAAGAAATCATCCTTTATGGGAGCTCTTGATTTCTTAAATTCGCAAGCGTCAATCGCATTGGTAACGAAGAATAACTCAAAATTTGAGGCTCTTGCGTAATCGTATCTTGTCTATATTAATTTTTACCGCAACAATTTTTGTATTTTTTGCCACTTCCGCATGGACAAGGTTCATTTCTTCCGACTTTTTCTGTCGAATTTTGAGCTTGAACCGGTTTTGGTGCAGAAATTACGTCAAACACATCAGAAAATACATTTGAGCAATACAATACTGTTGCTGATGAATATATCTTATTTGTCAAATATTCTGATTTGTACTTTTTGATTAATTCTTCAAAAGTATATTCTTTGCCAAGTGTTTCATTTACAATCTGCATAAAGTTTTTGTATTGAACGGAAACTCTTTCTAAAATAGAATCAGGGATTGAATCATTTGTTAAGAAATATTTTATACATTCATCTTTCCCTTCAACGTCTTTTCCTTCAAAAATATTAGTGAATGTTTCATAGAAAGGAATTGCATATAATCCTTTTTCCTTGTCAAAAATTACGGCAACATCGTAAGTTTCTGCGTGAGATGCAAATCCTCCAAGTGAATTTTCAAGGAAATTTGAATAATTATTGTCCAATTCTTTTACATGGAAAAATCTAGGGTTTTCAAGATTAGAATCTTTGTCAGAAAGATCGATTTCCTCTCCGTCATTGAATGCTCCAATAATATCATCAGCATGTTTATTTGTAGTTAGAATAACGTCTTTATTAAATGTTTTTATGAATTTTTCGTACATTTCAGCTATTACAGCTTTGATTTCATTTTCTTTTTCTTCATTATCTTGATATAAGAGTTTTGGCTCATGCACAAGCTTCATAACAGCATATCTCATAGCTTCATCTTTTTGAGAATGAGAAAGAATACTTGAAATTTCAATCACATAGTATTCTCCATCTGATTCAAATATACGTGCAACAATATATTGACCGGCATAAACACCTCTGAAATTAGTCATTTTAGTAAGAGATAAAACTGTATATGTTTTTTCATTAATCAAATTGCGCAATTCAAATCCATTTTTTAGAATTCTTTTTATTTCAAAAATAGAAGACTGAGCGTTGATTAAACCATCTGCAATTTCTTTATTTTTTGCAGTTTCTTTATACATTTCTAAAATAGAAGTATCTTCAATTCTGCGTTCAAAAATGTATGGAAGAAAAATCTTTTCCATTTGGTTAAGAGAAATGTCTCTCGCTCCGATGGTTGCTAAGTATTCGTTAAAATCTTCACGAACTTTTTCGTTAGATTGTGTAAATTCAAAAACTTCTTTAATTGCTTCATTAATTTCGTTAATTTTTTCAATAACTGTCATAATAGTCCTCTCTCTATGTATAATAAGGATACATGAACCAAGATAAAATGGCAATCATTCAATAGATTAGGTTAGATACTTAATAATTCAATAATTCGTTCAAATTTCATGCTACGAGAAGCTTTTAGGAATAATTTTGAATGCTTTGAAACATTCTCATTAATATATTTGACAGCATTTTCAATCGTTTCAAAATGAGTACCACAACAAGCTTGTGAAATGTTTTTTGAAAGGTTTCCTATTGTAATTACTTTTGCATTGGGATTTTTCTTATAAATGTACTCTCCAAGTTCTTTGTGGTATTGAATCTCATTATCTCCTAATTCGCCCATGTCACCAAGAATAAGAACATAATTGTTATAAAGTTCAAAAATCGTATCAACGAAAGCACGCATAGATTCAGGGTTTGCATTGTAACTATCATTAATTATTTCATATCCGTTTGCATAAACACTTTCCCAGCGTTTTTCAATCGGTTTATATTTTTTTAGTCCTAATTGAATTTCAGTAACATTAAGTCCTAATTTTTCTCCGGCATTAATTGCAGCAAGAGCGTTTTCAATATTGTAATCTCCGCCAACACTAAGTTCATAAAAATTGTTTTTATATTCAAATTTGGAATAGTCTTTGTCCTTTTCAAGTATTTTAACATCTGCTATTGAATAAAAAATCTTTTCTCCGGAAAATTCAACTGTATTTTTGATTATCTCATCATTGTGGGCAATAAAAACATTTCCTCTTTGATATTTTACAATTTCGCATTTTGCTTTAGCTATATTTTCACGAGAACCTAATCGCCCGATATGAGCGGTTCCAACATTAGAAATAATTGTAATATCAGGTTCTGCATACTTGGATAGAAGTTCAATTTCACCAAGCCCACGCATTCCCATTTCAAGAACTAAAACTTCTGTATTATCAGGAGCCTCAAAAATAGTTTGACAAAAACCGATTTCGTTATTGTGATTAAGCGGAGTTTTAAAGACTTTAAATTTACTACTCAAAACAGAAGCAACAATTTCTTTTGTAGTAGTCTTACCCGAACTTCCGGTAATTGCCACAACCTGAAAATTAAGTTTGTTCCGTCTATAATTTGCAAGTTTTAAATAAGCTTCAAGAGTATTATCGACTTGCAAAAGACAAACGGATTGTTCATTATTATAATGTATGTGAAAGTTAGTGTTTGTACAAAAAGCTCCTACGGCACCTTTTGTAAAAGCTTGTTCAATAAAAGCTTCTCCATCAAAAGTAGCACCCTTCAGAGGTAAATAAAAGTCTCCTTGACTTACTGTTCTTGTATCAGTAGAAATACTTACTTCTAAATTTTCATCATACGTTCCAAAAACTTTTGCGTTTGTAGCTTCAATAATCTCTTTTATTTTCATATATTATTAGACTTCGTAATACTGATTCAACCAACTTACCGGTTTTACATAACGTAAACCGCCTTTTCCACAGAATCCTTTTTTTGCTTGTTCAGGAGTTGGGCGACCATGGAAAATTACAATTTTAGCATTTTTAGGCTCGTTTGGTTCCTTAAAGAAATTCAGTGGAAACGGCTGCAAACAAGTACGTTTAAAACTTACACACCAAGAAGAATCCCAGTATTTAAGAATTCCTTTTTCGTACATTTGATAAGATAAAAATGCTTGTTCATTTTTGTAATCATTTCTGATTTCATTACCCAATTTATAGAAATTTTCAAGTACTTCAGGATATTTGCCAATTTCAAATCTAAAGACAGAAGAATTTCCAATTATGTCATTTGGGAAATCCCAATCTTTGATAATCAAAAAGTCACCTTCTACCTCAAAAAATTTATCTAGATTCTCTCTGATAACAATATCCAAATCCAAAA
Source organism: uncultured Vampirovibrio sp. (assembly GCA_964531425.1). Taxonomy (GTDB): domain Bacteria; phylum Cyanobacteriota; class Vampirovibrionia; order Gastranaerophilales; family Gastranaerophilaceae; genus CAG-196. The sequence continues at coordinate 10,532 of CAZHEI010000001.1, forward strand.
ATAAAGCTGTACCTTTTAAATCAGCGAGTTCCTTATTGAATAAAGAAAGTTTTCTCCATCCTTTATCTCCGATTGCGCTGTTTTCAACATAAGGAGGTAATTCTCGAGTTTCAATATTAGGATTTAAACCTGTTCTATCATCCGTAAAGCATACAAATCTATGCGGAACGGTTAAATTCTTTTCAACCATATTGTACAAATTATTTACATAATTAGCTCCAAACTTTGTACCCCATTTTATACAGATAACATTCTTTTCCATAAACTCTTACCCTCCAATAGAAATAGCATATCAATAATTAAAATCCAATCAAGAAGTTTTGTCAACGCAAGTAATAAATATTATTTTGGCATTTTGAAATTGCAACATGTTAGTATCTTATATATTTTGCGCTATAATTATCGTATGAATATTTTACAAGAATTTGATACCATAACCGCTATTGCAACTCCATTAGGAATGGGTGGAGTCGGAGTTATAAGAATTTCCGGCGAAAAAGCGTTTGAAATTATAAGAAAAATTTTTACTAATCCAAATTTTGAACCAAGAAAATTTAATCATGGCTGGATAATTGATGGAGACGTGAAAGCGTGGAAAGAATACCAAAAAGAACTCTATAATACAGATATATCGCTTTTGTGCTCTGACAAAATATCTACGTGCGTAGCACTTGATGAAGTAATAGTTTTACCGTTTTTTGCACCAAACAGCTACACGGGAGAAGATGTTATTGAAATTCAATGCCATGGCGGTATTAATGTTGTTAAAAACATTTTGAATCTTGTTCTTGCAAATGGCGCAAGAATGGCAGAAAAAGGAGAATTTACAAAACGTGCTTTCTTAAATAAACGACTTGATTTATCGCAAGCTGAAGCTGTTGCGGATATTATTCATTCAAAAACAAGCAATTTCGCAAAAGTTTCAGTGAAGAATCTTTCGGGAGTTTTAAAAGAAAAGATTAATGATATTCGTAATGAAATTTTTGAAGTTTTATCAAGAATAACAGCAGGTATTGATTTCCCGGAAGATGTTGCTGAACCTGAATATAGCTATTTAATAGAAAAATTTGAACATATAATTAATGAAATTGATTCTGTTTTATCAAACGCAAATACTTCTAATATTCTTCGTCAGGGAATTTCTGTTGCAATTGTCGGAAAACCTAACGTTGGAAAATCTTCTTTATTTAATGCTCTTTTGAGTCTTGATAGAGCAATTGTTACTGATATTGCAGGCACTACTCGTGATGTCTTAAAAGAAACGCTTGATTTGGGAATCCCTGTTACTCTGGTTGATACCGCAGGGATACGAGAAGAAAGTGATAATAAAGTTGAAGCAATTGGAATTGAATATTCAAAACAATCATTGAATGAGGCGGACTTAGTTCTTTTTGTTTATGATTCGACTCAAGGAATTCAAGAGGAAGACAATGAAATCTATGATTTAGTAAAAGATAAGAATCATATTGTCATTGCTAACAAATGCGATTTGATAACTGAAAGAAATCCTGATACCGTTTATTTATCAGCTCTAACTGGAGAAGGAGTAAATGAACTTAAACAAGCTTTAACCCAAAAAGTTTGTGATATTGAACCTGAAAATTTGGAATTTGTTACAAATTCTCGCCAGCAAACTTGTTTAAGCAGAGCAAGAGCTTCTCTTGATCAAGCACTTTTGGCAGCTAATATTCAAGAGCTTCAAGATTTAATTTCAATTGATGTAAAAGCTTCTCTTCTGGCTCTTGATGAGTTAACGGGAGAATTAATTACAGACGAAATTTTGGATAATATTTTTGACCATTTTTGTATTGGGAAGTAATTTTCATGGAAAAAGAACCTAAAAAAATAATAGCATTAATGTCTGGAACATCTTGTGATTCAATTGATGCAGGACTTTGTGAAGTTCAACCTGATATGTCTGTAAAACTTATTCAAGGGATTAATCATCCTTATCCGGAGCATATTCGGGCAAAAATATTTTCTGCATTCCGTGGAGAAATATCAATAAAAGAATTGTGTCAGCTTAATTTTGCGGTCGGAAAATGCTTTGCTGATGCTGCAAATATACTTATTGGAGAATTTGGGAAACCGGATTTCATATCTTCTCACGGTCAAACGGTTTATCATTATCCGTTTGATGAAAAGTTGGATAATATCAGCTTGAAAAGTACTCTTCAAATAGGAGAAAGTTCTGTAATTGCACGTGAAACGGGGTGTATGGTTATTTCTAATTTCCGTGAGACTGATATTGCTTATGGAGGACAAGGGGCACCATTAGTTTGTTTTGCCGATGAAAAATGGTTTAGGGGTAAATACGATAAAAATGGAATATCTCAAAATTTTGCGATTCAAAATATCGGCGGAATTTCAAATGTAACCGTAGTATCGAATGATTTTGATACATTTGGTTTTGATACTGGTTGCGGGAATATTATGATTGATGCTTGTGTGCAAAAATTGTTCGGTCAGAAATACGATAAAGACGGTGAAATAGCTTCTCAAGGAAATGTTTGTGAAAGTTGGTTAGATTGTCTTTTGCAAGATGAGTTTTATTATATTGAACCGCCTAAAACAACCGGACGAGAGTATTTTTCACCTAAATACATAGAAAATATTTTAAAAATTGCACCATCTGAACCAAAAGATATTATAACAACTTTAACGGCTCTTACAGCCAAAACAATTGCGCAAGCTTATGAACGATTTATTTATCCTAATGTAAGCATTAATACGGCTGTGATTGGTGGTGGAGGAGCTTATAATAAGACAATGATGAAGTTTTTGCGTAATTATTTACCAAATCATATTGAATTAAAAACTCATGAAGATTTTGGAATTTCTAATAATTTCAAAGAAGTTATGGCATTTGCGCTATTAGGGTATTGTAATTATTATGGAATTCCAAATAACTTACCTTGTTGTACAGGTGCAGAAAAGAGAGTTGTTCTTGGAAAAGTTACTTACTAAGAAAGAAACAAAAATTAAATTTAGATATTCCATATATTCAGTTATAATTAAATGCTTTATGGTATACTTGAAAAATGGAATTGTATACTACAAGGAGTAAAAATGTTTAACTTTTTTGATAAACTCAAATCTACTGTATCAAAAACCGCTCAAGCACTTGTCGGAAATGTTGTTGATACAGTTTCAGAAGAAGCAGAGTTTAGTGAATTTGTATTGGAAGATATGGAAGATATCTTAATATCTGCTGATTTGGGTGTAAATTATGCGACAGAACTAACGGATAAACTTCGTAAACAATCTAAAATTAAACCATCTCAAGTTAAAGAATTTTTACAAACAGAGTTTATAAAAACTCTTGATGACGCAGGTTCTAGCGAATTATCTTTTAAAGAAAATGAACTAAATATTTATTTTATTGCAGGTGTAAATGGAGCCGGAAAAACTACTCTTATTGGCAAAATGGCTTATATGTTTAAACAACAAGGAAAACGAGTTTTAATAGCGGCAGGAGATACGTTTAGAGCAGCGGCCGAGGAACAAGCTGATATTTGGTCAAAACGTTCAGGTGCTGATATTATAAGGCGTGATAAAGCTGATCCGGCATCTGTGGTTTATGAAGCTATTCAAAAAGCAAAAATCGAAAGTTACGATGTTATTCTTGTTGATACAGCAGGTCGTTTACAAAATAAATTCAATTTAATGGAAGAATTAACCAAAATTAAAACAGTAATTGACAAAAATGCTCCGGAATCTTTGAGAGAAAGTTTGTTGGTAATCGATGCTAATACAGGTCAAAACGGGTTACAACAAGCAAAAGTTTTTAAAGAATGTGTAAATCTTACAGCGGTTGCTCTTACAAAACTTGATGGTTCTGCAAAAGGTGCAATAGTCCTTGCTATTGCAAAAGATTTGGGACTTCCTGTTAAACTTGTTGGAGTTGGTGAAAAAATGGAAGATTTAAAACCGTTTAATTCAAAAGAATTCATAGAAGCTTTATTTAATCACAATTAAAAAATCATCTTTTTATAGGATGTTAGCATTTCAAAAAGTTATATGATATTGGTAGGAGATTTATAACTTGGGGATAATGAAATGTTAAATGCAATACAACAACCGACATTGCCAATTTCTGATTCAATTACCAAAAATTGGACAGAACAGGCTCTTGAATGCTATCACTTAAATGGTAATTGTGCAGAATGTTCAATCACAAAAGGACATTATTCTTTTGAATGTCAAATGCCAAAAATCATTGAAATATTAAAAATTACGAACGGTTTGCCGGAATAAATTAGAATTTATTTCCAATTTTTTCCAGAGAAACAACTTCATCAAAGTTTTTTCTTTGTTTAATAACCGGAGTTGGGTTTGCATCATAACCTAACGCAATTATTGTCGAAATAATTTGTTTGTCATTTAAGTTTAGTTTTTCTTTAACTTTTGAATAACTTTCAGGTTGAATTCCTGTAATTTCACTGCCAAAAGCCCCAATAATGCAAGAAGAAATGTTCAAGGATTCCGCCGTCAACATCATATAAGAAACAGGATAAATAACTTGTTCCAAAGTCCTTATTAAAATTCCGTTCTCACATTGCAAAGCCGGATTCAAAGCCGGATTTTTAATATGAGTAATTTTAGCCTCTTCCCAAGCATTTGTATCAGCTACACAAACAATAAGCGCATCTGCATTTTTTACTTGCTGTTGTCCAATTGATAATTCTGAAAGCAAATCTTTATTTTCTTGTGATTTGACAAGGATAAATTTCCAAGATTGTACATTCATCCATGAAGGCGCAAGTCTTCCAGCTTCAAGAATTGTTCTCAAATCCTCATCTGAAATATGTTTATCAGAATATTTTCTTACACTTCTTCTGTTTGAAATCAATTCTAAAAGATTCATCATAAACTCCTTATTGTTCAGCTAATACAACAGTAAAATCACTACCTACAGAAAACATTTCAGTTGGGTCATAAATAAATTGCATATCTTGAACTTCCGGCATTTTTTTCTGTAACCAGTTATAAAATTCAATTGTTACTTCATTTTTATTTGCAACGAATTTAGAATGCGAAAGGTGTGTAATTTTAAGCATATTAACTTCAAAACCTAATTCGTTGAATTTTTCTTTCATCGCTTCTGCATCGGCTTCTCTTTTTGGAGAATACATAATTCCTGCTTTAAATTTAACTCCTTCAAGCGATGGTTTGTCACGATAAATCATTCTGTTAATAACTTCCTGAGTCTTTTTAGGGTCAAGAATCCAGTAACTTATGTACCCTCTTTGATTTGGTGCCCCCGGCAAAGTTGCAATTTCAACTTTATTTTTATCAATACTTCTTGCTAATGTCGCATATTGAGATAGCTCATAAAAACTCATATCTGTTTTTATATAAGTATTAGCAACATTTAATACTTCCGGAATTTTTGTGATAATTTGTGGCGAATGAAGTTTTTCAAAAAGACTTTTCATAAACCATTGTTGACGTTGAGTTCTTCCAATATCGCCCAAACCGTCTTTTCTGTATCTCAAATAACCAACAGCTTGTTTTCCGTTTAAAACAGTGTTACCTTTTTGCAAATCAATATGCAATTTGCCAGTATAATCATGATAAAGCATTCTTTTTTCCACATAAATAGGAATGCCACCCAATGCATCAACCACCTTTTCGACAGCTTCATCGTGAATAATAATATATTTATCAATTTTTATTCCAAAAGTTTCTTTCAACGTTTTCTTAACGAGATTTACTCCACCCAAAGCATGAGCCGAATTTATTTTTTGAACCCCCTTATTATCAGGTAGATAAACTTTACTGTCTCGTGGGATTGAAATCGCTTTTATAGAATGAGTTTTAGGGTCAATATTTACCACAATAATAGTGTCAGAACGAGTTCCTTCCCACATGTCAGTACCTTGACCGTTAGAATCAACCCCCAATATTAAAATATTTTGTCTGCGTGGAGAGAACGGAACTTCAAATGATTTTTTATCGGCTCTTGAAAATTTAAAAATGCCGGAAGTATCTTCATTGGAAGCATTTTCTTTCATAAACAAATTGTTTTCAACTAAAATTACACAAACAATTATTGCACACAATAGAGCCATAACCAGAGTGATTATCAGTTTTACAAAACTAGCAGAATCTTCTCGTTCTTCTCTTATATTTTTTAAAAATGCCTTGTATTCTTCTTGTTGACTATTTATATTTTTCATAATATGTTTAATCTCTCCAATAAAATTATATTATAAAGAAGGCTAATAAAAAATTTAGCAAAAGGTTATTTTACAAAAGTTTATTTTCTAACTAAAAGAGTTATATCATTGAATACAATAAACACCATTAGAACTATCAAAAGCATAAAAAATACTGATGAAATTTTTTCAATAACCTTGTCATCAAGAGGTTTTCCTATTATTTTTTCGATAATTAAAAACATCAAATGTCCTCCATCAAGAGCGGGTATTGGTAAGATATTAAGAATTGCAAGGTTCATTGAAATAAGAGCTGCTAATAAAATTCCAGCAGATTTACCTGTTTTTTCAATCATATCTCCACCGATTTTTGTTATTGCAACAACACCGTGCATATCTTTTAGAGGAACATTACCGGTAAATAATTGACCTAAAGAATACATCATCATATAAGTGTTATCCCACAAATATTTTGTACTTCCTTTGACAATTTTTACAGGATTATCGGTTTTAACCATTTTTTGTTTAGAAGTTAGTCCAATTCCAATAAGTCCTTTTTCGTCAGGATAAATAGGTGCAAGATTGAGTGTTTGGTCATTTCTTTGAATTGTTAAATTAATAGGATGAATTCCGTCAGAAATAGCCTTTGCAACATCATAAAGAGTGTACTTTCCGTCAGAAGTATAAACTGTTTTTCCTTCAATATCTTTTTTTAAAGATTTTAGATTTTCATCCAGTTTAATACCTTCTTTTTTAAAGTATTTAGCGCCTTTTGCGGCATATTTATCCATTGTAATTACATCTGATTCCGGTTGTTCAGGAAGTCTGATTGAAAGCTCAGAAGGAATTATTTCATCTTTTTCAAGTGCCGGATTTAAAGCTTTTAGTGCTTCATAATTTTTCTCAATTATTTGTTCTGAAATAATTCCATTATCTTTTGCACTATTTTTAACAATCGTGACTAAAGAATAAATATTATTAATTTCACAATCATTTGCACTTAAAATTCTATCTCCAATTTTTAAACCGGATTTCCAAATACTTGCATCTTGTGGTGCACTGATGCTTCCTGTATAAATTTCATAATCTCCTGATGGAAGTTGTTTGGACCAAATTGCAACAAGCATTACAAGAGCAATTGCGCAAATAACATTCGCTACAACACCGGCAGAAACTACAATTGCCCTTTGCCATGCCGGTTTGTTTATAAATCTTTCTGGAGAATCTTCCGGTAGTTCTGAATCTTTTTCATCATCAGGAAATGAAACATAACCACCCAGTAAAAATGCGTGTACAAGAATTTCTGTTTCACCGCATTTTGTTTTAAATAAGGTTGGTCCAATCGGCAAGCCAAAACCAAATTTTTCAACTTTTATACCAAAAGCTCTTGCTGCGAAGTAGTGACCTGCTTCGTGAACAAGAATTAACAAACTTAGCAATAATATCATTATTAATATAGACATAATCTCTCCTTAAAGCCTTTTTAAAATCATGTTATAATAAAAACAAGAAAAATAAAATCAGGTAGGTACTTATGACAATAGCAATTTATCCTGGGAGTTTTGACCCAATAACAAATGGACACTTAGATATTTTGAAAAGTGGTTCTGAAATTTTTGAAAAAGTTATCATTGCTGTATCATACAATGTTAACAAAAAAGGTTTTTTAACTGTAGATGAACGAGTGGATTTAATCAAAAAAAGTGTTTCAAATATTAAAAATGTTGAAGTAGATTCATTTGAAGGGTTAACAGTAGAGTATGCAAAAAGAAAAGGAGCCCACGTCCTTTTAAGAGGTTTAAGAACTTCCTTTGATTTTGAGTATGAATTACAATTGTCGCAGACAAACAATGCTTTGAATAGTGATTTAAAAACCGTATTCTTGATAACGAAACCTGAATACAATTTTATTTCATCTTCAATGGTAAGAGAAATTCTAATTAACAAAGGTGATATTTCAAAATTTGTACCGACAGAAGTTAAAAATTACCTTCTTACTCGTGGTATTTAGTTAGAATTTCTTTGATTCTATTTGTAAATTCTGCTTGATTAAACAAATCTTTTTGCATATAGCCTTCGATTTTTTGTCTGCCATAACGGGCTCTGGCTTCTTCTCTAGTCATTGAGCTAATCACAAATACCGGTATGTCCATATACATTTCATCATTTTTTAGAATTTCAATAAATTCATATCCGTTCATTTTTGGCATATTAATATCAGTTATAATCAAATCATAATGATTAAGTTTTAGTTTAACCAGAGCTTCATCAGCACCAAGAACAGAATCTACTGAGTAACCAAGATTAATCAAAATGTTTTTTATCATTGAACGAGTCGTCATTGAATCATCCACAACAAGGATTCGTTTGTAGGACAATACATCAGTCGATAATAATTTTGGAGAAGAACCTGCTGTCACTGCTTTATTAAAATCGTAATGCAAAATATCTTGCATATTCAAAATTAAACACAATTCGCCGGATGCAAGGTTTGTAATGCCTGAAATATTTTTGACTTTATATAATGGTGGAGAAAGTTTCTTTTGTAGAATATCTTGATCTCCTAACAGCTTATCAACAACTAAACCGATTATTTTTTCATCAGATTCTATAATAAGAACAGTTTCTTTATCTCCTCTTGGCAATGGTTCCAGTCCTAAAATATCTGCAAGATAATATAATGGTAATATTTTATCGTTATAAACAATCGAGCGAATGCCATTATTTGATTTAATTTCATTTTGCTTTTTCAAAATAAATGTTGTAATCATTTGTATTGGAATTGCAAACACTTGTTCTGAAATCTTAACAAGAAATACTCTCAAAGTGGTTAATGTTACCGGAATTTCAATATGGACACAGCTTCCTTTACCGAATTCAGAAATAACTTTAACTTTACCATTTAGTTGAGAAATTTTTGTTTTGACAACATCCAACCCGATTCCTCGACCGGAGATGCTTGTAATAGAATCTCCCGTTGTAAATCCAGGCCAGAAAATAATATTCATAATTGCTTCATCGGACATTGAATCAATGTCTTCTTGAGTTAAAAATCCTCTTGAGACAGCTCTGTCTTTAATTTTTTCTAAATTGAAACCTTGTCCGTCATCTACAACATCAATAATTACTTTATTATCATCCTGTTTTGCGGATAAAAGAATTCTTCCTACAGGGCTTTTTCCAGCCATCAATCTATCTTCTTTTGATTCAATACCGTGGTCAATGGCGTTTCTTAAAATATGAATTAAAGGAGTTTTAATTTCTTCAATAATTTTTTTATCTGCGCAAGTATCTTTACCTTCAATTTCAAAATCAATATCTTTTCCTTTTTCTGTTGCAATATCACGAACCATTCTTGAGAAAGAATTGAAAACGGTTGAAATTGGCAATACACGAATGTTTTTAACCATTGATTCCATTTCATCAATGATTAATCTCATTTTCATATCATCTTCTTTGGAAGAACGATATAAGGAATTTAAATCATAAATTGTTTTTGAAACATTTTGTGTTATATCAGAAAGTAAAGCAAAAACCTGTTTTACAAAAGCAGAAGTGTATTGTTCGCTGTTACCGGACTGCAAATATTTTCTGTTATAGTAACGCAAATAATTTGATGTTTTAAGCAAATCTTTTTGGCAAGTTTCATTAGCGTTTTTGATTGAATCAATTTTATCAAGATTTTTTTCTGTTTTAATTTTAGTAATAATTAATTCGCCAAGTTGATTAACCAGCAAATCAAGTTTTTGTGCATTAACATGCAAAGTCTTAATTTCTGTAGAAGATGCTGATTTATTTGAAACAGAACTTTGTGTGGAAAGATTTTTGATTTCCGTAACTCCGGTATCTTTTTTAAAGTTCAGTTCTAGCAACTGCTTCATAATTTCCAATTGTTGGATAATTAAATCTCCATCAATACTTTCATTTGGAGCAGCGCAATATTCAACTCCGCTTTTTAGTGTCTGAACCATTTGCTCTTCAAGTTGAACGGAATTGTCAATAATAAAATCAAGAATTTCAACTATCATGCTGACAATTTCTAAAATACTATTGTCTTCAACATTTCTTTTTAGCTGTAAAACATCTTCTTTAATTTCTTTTGCATAAACACTGCTACCTTGTAGCATAGAAATCTTTTCAGCTATATCAAAGAAAGTTATTCCGGTTGTTTCATCGTCAATGCATGATGTGTTAAATTTTGCTGCTGCAGAACTTAATTCATTGCGAAGTTCTAATATTTCACTAATTGTAAAAGTGTTTGTTGCATTCATCACAAAATCAAGTTTTGTTAAAACATTTTGCAATGAGGTTTTGACTTCATACAGATTAGAATCTTGTAGAATATCATAAATTTTTGTTATTTCTTCTTTTAAAATAACAATTTCTTGAGTTTCTTCTTCCGGAGTAATTCCATCAATAATTTCAAAACAATTATTGAAGCAGGAATTTACTTCTTCCTGATGACTTTGTAAATCTGAAAGTTCTGCATTTTCAGCAGATGCTTCCGCTATGGTTGCCAATTTTTCAATAGAATTTATCTGAGAATCAGGAACATTATTATCTGCGAATTCTACATCGCAAATATATTCTAAGGTTGACACTGTAGGATTAAATTCCTCTCCCACAATTTCTCGTTGATTGTCAACGGATTCTTGCAAATACTTTGACACTAATTCCAGCGATTTGGTAATAACAACAAATTTCTCAGAATCAAGAACAACACCGGAAGTATTTATTTTATCAAAAATATCTTCAATTTTATGGATAATGGTTTGGATATTATTAAACCCAACCATTCTAATGGCACCTTTTATGCTATGCAAATCCCTGTAAAGAGTTGCGGCAAGCTCTTTATCTGTTGGATGTGCTTCAAAAATCAACAGGTTCTCAAAAATTCTATCAAGTATTTCTTCTGATTCAACCTGAAAGATGCTCATTAGCTCTTGTATATTATTTTCGTTATCTTGAAAATTCAATTAACTAACCTTCTATTGCTGAATTCTTAATTTCATTTGACAAATTGTTTAATTTAGTAAGTTTTTCAGAATTTGCATTAACTATTTGTGCAAGGTTTTCTGAAATACTTTTATTTTCATCATCAATTGCATTTAATTTTTCTATGATATCACTTTGTTTTTCTGCATTTTGATTCAATGATTCCAATGATTCTAAAACATTGCCAATAAGGTTTAAAAGAGTTTCAGAATTTGATGAAACAGCATTAATATCCTTAACTACAGTTTCAATTTCTTTTGAACCTTCTTCTGTAGCCATTACTGTTGAATTAGTTGTATATTGGATGTTACTTGTTAATGAAGTAATTTTGGTAATTGCTTGCTTTGATTCGTCAGCAAGTTTACGAATTTCTCCGGCAACAACAGCAAAACCTTTGCCGTGTTCTCCAGCACGAGCAGCTTCAACAGCCGCATTCAATGCAAGCATGTTTGTTTGTTCTGCAATATCATCTACAACGCTTATGGTATTACCAATTTGTTGAGTATGCTCAGAAAGCTCAAGAATTAATTCTGCAATCATTTGGACTTTTTGTCTTAAAACAAGCATTTTATCAGCATTTATGGAAATTGCTTCGTGCTCTTTTTGTGAAAAAGAAATAGATTGATTTACTTGCTTCTCTGTGTTTTTAGAAGTTGCAAGAGCTTCATTAGAAAGATTTTTTAACTTTTCAACAAGATTTGAGAAATTTTTTGTATTTGCAGTCAAACTTTCCAATACTTTTCTTTGTGAAACCAAACTGCCTGAAATTTCTGAAGTTGTTTCAGAAACAGACTCAGATTGCATGGTCAATGATTTGCGGATAACACCTGATATCCACTGTTTTGTAGCTAAATGTGAAAATATAAATAAAGCAAGCATAATTGTTAGATACAAAATTGATTCATAAGAATTATCTCCATGTTTTAGTGAATAGATCACAAACAATGCAAAAATTACTACAAATACAACTAAATCAATCCAACATTTTATATTAAATCTTTGTTTTAGACCAAATTTCCAATCATTAAGCACTTCTCTTCTCCTATAGTTTTTTTTCAACATTTATTATATAATTATTTTATACTAAAATTAACAAAATTGGAATATCTAATATATGGCAATTAAGATTTTATTGGTAGAAGATAGTGAGACTCAACTACGATTTTTGAAAGAGAGCTTATTGCAAAATGGTTTTGATGTAGAAACCTCAACGAATGGCTCTGAAGCATATAAAAAAGTTTATTCATGTGCTCCTGATATAGTTGTGTCAGATATTATGATGCCTGCAATTGATGGTTATCAATTGTGCAGAATGCTTAAAAATGTTGAAGAAACTAAAAAAATACCGGTTATTCTTCTAACTGTTTTAGAAAATAAAATTGACAGTTTTTGGGGAAAAAAAGCCGGAGCACAGCTTTTTTTGTCAAAATCAATTGATATAAAAGAGCTTGTAAGCAGTATCAATGCGACAGTTCGAAGGTATCCTGTCAGTGCAGAATATAAAGCTGAGCTTGTATCCAAAGATGGGGTAGAAAATTCTGCTCAAACAAGGTTAAATACTATTCTGAATGATTTGTTGCTGAAAAGCATGTTCTCTAATGAATTTAGAAATCTTAGTGACTTTTTGAATTATGAAAGAATCATGGTCGAAAAGTTATTTTCTTTGTTAAGTTCTTTTGTTGAATATCATGTTGCAGGGGTTTATTTTGCTTCACCGGATGATTTTGCAGAAAACATTGTTTACATAGATACACTTGGACGGAATTTATCTAAGAATTTGCTTTCTGATGTCAGCTATGATTTTTTTAGAAAAATGGAAGAACACAAGAGTGTTAAAAATTCTAAATTTGAAGTGGTAAGAATGATTCTTGGAAAAGAGCTTGATTATGAATTTAGTGATTTAGCTTCAAAAATTATTATTCCACTTATTTTTGATAAGAAGTTAATCGGAGGCATTTGTTTCTATACCCGTCAAGAAATTGATTATTCTAAATTCAAGTATTTTGATATTATGATTAGCGAGCTTCTTGCTATTTTTAAAATGAAGTATCAATATACAGAAAAAGAATTCATGTCTGTACTTGATGGTTTAACCGGATTGTATAATAGAAGACAATTTGAAATTGGTTTGGAACAAGAATGTAATCGTACAAAAAGACATCCTTCCGATTTTTCACTTGCGATTCTTGATATTGATTTCTTTAAAAAAGTTAATGATACATACGGACACCAATACGGAGACTATGTTCTTAAAACAGTTGCTGATTTAATGAAACAATCGTTTAGAAAGACTGATTTGCTTTATCGATATGGCGGAGAAGAATTAGTAATGATTATGCCTGAAACGAACATTGAGGGGGCGCTAATTCCGGTTCAGAGATTAAGACGTATGGTTGAAGAATATGACTTCGATTACAATGGCGTGAAAGCCAAAGTTACAGCTAGTATTGGGTTAACAATGAACTATTCAAATCTCAATTCATCAGCAGATATTTTAAAATCAGCAGATGAAGCTCTTTATCGTGCAAAAGAAGAAGGAAGGAACAGAGTAATTTTATATGAACAATAATTATTTGGAACAGAAAAAAAATACTCACTTATACTTTCAAATAGGAAAAAATCAATACGCAATTAATACTGCTAATGTTTTGGAAATCATGAAACTTCCAGCGTTAGATTATCCGCAAAAATTACCAAACAATATTATTGGGCTTTTGAAATACAATAACTTTGTTATTAATGTTGTAGATATAAGATTTTATCTGAATATTGATGTGACTCCTTACAATTCTCATAATGAGCTTCTGATTGTAAAAACTGATGAAGTTATATTTGGAATTATAACGGACAGAATTATTGGAATTTTACCGTTTGATACGGCATTTGTCGACCAAATTCCTTTTGTTGATAGCAAAATGATTATTGAATCTCTTTATAAATTTAATAATGAAACAATTTTTATTGTTAATATTTATGCACTAGAGAATCTTTTAAAGCAACATGACGTTATGCTTCCTAATGTTGATATTTTATCTTTGTTCCCGCAAGATGAAAATTCAAAGGCTATCATGGCAAAAAGGACTCGTTCTATTGCAGAAAAGTCCTCATTACGACTTGCTTCTGGAGAATTGCATGCTCAAAATAAATATATTTCATTTAACCTGAATAATGATTTTTATTGTATAGCTTTGGATTATGTAAAAGAAGTTTTAAAAGACACGGCAATAACAAATGTCCCTGGGACTCCTGATTTTATAGAAGGAATTATGAATCTCAGAGGGGATTATATTACGGTTGTTAATCTTAAAAAATTTCTTGCCTTACCGGAATCTTCAATTACAGATAAAAAACCGGTTATCATTATAAAATGCAATGAACTAAAATTAGCACTCTTAATTGATAGAATAAATGAGCTCTTTGAATATCAGGAAACTGCGCAAGAAGAGTCTTCTGAAAGCTATTATGCGAATGAATTTGTTTATAATGGTACATTGTATACTGTATTGAATATTGATAGAATTTCTTCCGATAAAAAAAATATTATTACGGATATGTAGTATAAACTAATGATTTTGAAAAAAATAGTGTATTCTTTTGAAAAATTATGCTAAAATTTTAAATATGAAAGCTTTTAGGAAGAGAACTTTAGCACTTGTTTTGGCATCAGTTGTTACTGTTGTTGGTTCTTTTGCTGCGGATAACTATAAAAACAGCCTTATGGGGTTAAAATTTAGTGGTTCTGCTGGCTCAATAAATATGACGGTACAGACAAAAAAAGTTTACGAGGGAAATATCACGCCAATTCGTAAGAGTGCTAACACCTACACATTAATTCTTCCTGATATGGATAGTAGCGCTGTATCTCCTGATTTAAAGAGTGTTTCGTCAGATATTTCAAGTGTTAATATATCTACAATGCCATATTCAAATAAGGCAAAAGGTTATACGAAAATTACAATTAAAACAACCGGTCCTAGTACCAGTTTAACGACAAGTACTCAACTTTTTGTTGGACAATCACCTAATGTAAATCAAATTGAAAATAATTATAGTAGAAATATTGTAGAAACAGCCAGAAATGAATCTACAGCGCAGACAACAATGGCTACTCAACCTAAAAAGAAAAAAATTGGGAAAATAGAAGAAGTTGAAGAAGTTGAACTACAACCTAAGACTAGTGGATTAATAGAAACACCGCTACCAGAGGAGGCGGTAACTCAACAAAATGATACAGGTTTGATAGAAACGCCGTATGAACCTCCTAAAACTTCAACACAGCCGGTTCGCTCATCATCAGGTAACGCATTTATATGGCTTTGGGCTATTTTAATAGTCTTAGTTTCTGCATTTTTCTATACAAAAGCAAGAACAAAAATGCAGGATTTAGTTGGAGAATCTCTTGATATTGATGTAAGTGAAAAACCAAAAGAATCAAAAGAAACAAAAAAAATCAATAAAATAAAGAAAACTATAAATGTTATTGATTCAACGTATACAAAAACATCTATTATGCCGGGGAAAACTGAATATACAGTACCAACAAAACCAGTTAAAACAGTAAAACCGGCGGAAGAACTTAATGTTGTTGATTTAGATGAATTGTTTCAAGAGCATCAGTCTAAAAATATAAATTCTGAAACAAATAATGAAGAAGATGATGACGAAAATCAAGCATTAGAAGACTTTTTGAGCGGATTTTCTTTCGATGATTCTGAAATAGAAGTTCCAACAGAGGAAGATTCAGTTGGATATGATGAAGAATATTATGAAAAAACTATTAATGATAGTTCTTTGACATTTTCTAAAGATGAAGTAAATTGTATTAATCAACTGTTAAATACGGAAATTAATGATGAAACACTCCGTAATATTGAACAATACGCAGTTTCGAATCCAATACAAACAAAACCATCTAAAGATAAAATTCTTGAAGATTTTGTAACAACTTATTCGATTTCTCAAAATGTTTCCTTCTCAAAGGAAGATATCAAAGCGTTGTATAAATTAATTAGCGTTGAATTGGATAATGATTTTATTACAGATTTAAAAACTAATCCTCAAAGAACGGTTGAGATGGAAAATGATATTCTTGCTTATGGAGATAAGCCTAAAAAACCTTCTGAAATAATTACTTTGAGCGTTAAAGATATGCTTCCGGACTTATCAGAAGCTTTAAAAAAGCAAGGAAATAAGAAAATTGAATCAAATAGAAAAGCTGAAACTATATATTATAGTGAAGGATATGAAGTAAGTAAACTTGCTTTAGATAGTGAATTACCTGATTTGTCTATTGAAATTAACAAGAAAGATGCTTACAAATCAAAGCCATCTGCTGAATTTGAAATAGTTGATTCTTCATATACAGTAGGAGATAGCATTTTAAAAATTAATTCAGAATTGCCGGATCTTAAAGATGTAATGGAGCACCCTGAAAAATATGAACAACCTAAAAAGGAAGAAGTTGTTGTTGATGAAGAAGAACTTTTGAAAAATATATCAAATGTTCAATTCAAACCATTTTATGATGGTTCAGAAGAGTTTGAAGTCTTAAATGATATGTCAGAAGTTCCAAGTATGTCTGACATTCAACAAGAACTTAGCCAATTTGAAGGTTTTGAAATTGCTCAGGAAGAAAAGTTTGAAAAAAATACGATTCAAGATGAATATGATGATTTTCAGGCTCTGTATAATAATGAATATGTGGATTTAGATAAAGAAAAAATCTCTAATGAAAACTTTGTTAATGAAGAAGAGATAATTAACAAAGAAAATAAAATATCTGCACAAGAATTAATGAAAAAAATTGAAGAAACAAAAATTGAACGAGAAAAAAGAAAAGCCAGACTTGCAAAAAAAGAAACAGTGAGAACTATTGAAAATAATAATTCAAATACAGTTTCTAAAGATACTATACATTGTATTTTAAATGGACAAACATATACGGTTATTAGTTCTGCAGTGATAGATGATAACAAAGGATGTCATCTTGCAAAAAATGAAGATGGATATGCAATTCTTGGATATATTGGCAATAAACTGATAACTATTAAACAATATGAAACGTTAAGAAGCGAAAAAATACATGTCAGATTGAGTGAAAAGTTATCAGATGATATTTCCAGATATATTGTAAGAATTGGAATTCAAAAATTTATCATAAATGTTACAGCAGATAATATAGAGTTTGTAATGGATTTATGCTAAAACGAATTATCATTTTTTTAATGGCAACTTTTTTATTAACAGGTTGTACTACCAGACAAGCTCAAGAAGAAATATCTTTTGCTAGTTGGGGTTCTGTAACAGAAGTGGGTGTTCTAAAAAAAGTAATTTCCGATTTTGAAAAAGAGAATCCTGATATAAAAGTCAACTTTATGCATGTTCCACAAAATTACTTTCAAAAGTTACATCTTTTGTTTGCTTCAAACAGTGCTCCGGATGTTATTTTTATAAACAATTTGTATTTACCGTTGTATAAATCCAAACTTGAAAATCTTTCAAATTACGTTGATAAAAATGAATTTTATCCTCAATCTATTGAAGCATTAAGTTCCAATAACAATCTCTATGCGATTCCAAGAGATATTTCCAACTTAGTTTTATACATAAATCAAGATATTGTGTTAAAAACTGAATTTTTATCTTTGGAAGATTTACTTAATACTGCAATACAAAGTTCTAATAATGAAACTTTTGGAATAAGTTATGAAGAGGAGGTTTATTGGGCTCTTCCGTATTTGGCTTATTATGGAGAAGAATTTAATGTGGAATTTAATCCTAATAAATCTAATGGCTTGAAATTCTATAAAGATTTGCGTGAAAAATACAAAGTTGCACCGACAAAATCTCAAGTTGGAAGTTCAACTCTTGCTCAAATGTTTTTAGATAAAAAACTCGCTATCTATATGTCGGGGCGTTGGATGTATCCTAAAATTTCGGAAAAAGCTGATTTTAATTGGACAGTTTCAGCATTTCCTATCGGAAAAAATAAGTTACCTTGTGATTCGTCAGGCTGGGCGATTTCAAAAGATTCAAAACATAAAACAAGTGCAATTAAATTTGTAAAATATCTTTCAGGAGAAAAAAGTGCAGAATACTTTGTTCAAACAGGTTTAGTTGTTCCGGCAAGAATTAAATCTGCTCAAAAATTAAATAATAATATTCATGATGAAAAAGTATTTTTAGAAATAATTGAGAACTCAAAAGCAAACATTGTATCTAAAGATTATAAAAAAAACTCAGATAAATTTAACGAAATTCTTAGGTAAATACTTGTCTATAACTATATGAGCAGTTGTCTTTTATAATGATTAAATAAACAATCACAATATGAAGATTGTAATTATAGGCGGAGTCGCAGCCGGAGCTAAAACAGCGGCGAAATCAAGAAGAATGTTACCGGATGCAGAAATTGATATTTATACTCAAGATACACATGTGTCATATTCTGCTTGCGGGTTACCTTATTATATTGAAGGTAATTTTGAAGATTGGCACAAACTTATTGTTCGTTCGGTTGAAGAATTTGAAAAAAGTAATATTCATATTCACACTCTTCATCGTGTAACTAAAATTTTACCTGTCGATAAAAAAATAATAGTTAAAGATTTAAGCAACAATGAACTTAAATTCATAAATTATGACAAACTTGTAATTGCAACTGGTTCTGCGCCAAGAATGACAGACTTTCCGGATATAAATCTTAAAAATATTTTCACACTTCGCACTCTTGAAGATGGAATTGCAATAAGAGAAACAATGCTTAAGTCAAATAATATCACGATTATCGGAGGTGGTTATATAAGTGTTGAATTGTTAGAAGCATTTGTTAAAAATGGGAAAAATGTAACTTTGATTGAAAAAATGCCATATATTTTGTCTGTATTTGATGAGGATATTGCTTCACTTATTCAAACTTATATTCTAGAAAATTGTGATAATCGAGTAAAACTTATTACAGATGATATTGTAAGTGAATTTCTCGGAGAAGAAGTCGTTAATGGAGTTTTAACAGCAAAGGGTTCAGGGTTTGAAACTGATATGGTTGTAATTTCAGCCGGAGTACGTCCGGTTGTTGATATTGCGCAAGATGCGGGAATAGCTCTTGGAATAACAGGTGCAATTAAAGTTAATAGTAGAATGGAAACCAGTATTTCAGATATTTATGCTTGTGGCGATTGTACTGAAAAAATAAATATAATTTCAAATACTCCTGTTTGGATACCACTTGGCTCAACAGCAAATAAAGAAGGGCGTGTTGCCGCTGTAAATCTTTGTGGTGGGACAGAAGATTTTGAAGGTATTTTGGGTTCGGCTGTTACCAGATATATGGACTTAAATATTTCAATGACCGGATTAAGTGAAAAAATGGCTCAAAAACTTGGGTATGATACCGTTTCAGTAATTATTACCAAAAAAGATAAAGCAGGCTACATGCCGGAAGTCGAAAACATAACACTAAAGCTGGTTGCGGATAGACGATCTCACAGAATCCTCGGAGCACAAGCAATCGGATGTGGAGATGCAGACAAGAAAATAAATTCTGTTTCAATGGGATTAACTAACAGAATAACTGTCGAAAATCTATTGGACATAGATTTTACCTATGCTCCTCCATTTTCTACAAGCGTTGATATACTGCACTCTGCCGCCAGAATGCTTAAATCAAAATTGAACTGAGGATTAAAATTCACGAAAAAGTAATGACAAAACTGCTCCATTGAATTTGTGGAAAATTTGTCATTTCCCGACTTTTTCAAATCCTTTATTTTACAATTCCAAACCCAAGTAAAAATACGCAAACAATAAATACACCTGCTACAATGTAAGTAAGTTTGTTTAGTCCTTTTTCAGCACTCTTTTGTGATGAAAAAACTTGAGCGGCATTTCCAATCCCTGCGATGCCATCTCCTTTGGGAGAGTGCATAAGAATAAGTACAATTAATAATAATGCTGATATAACTTGTGTAAACCAAACTAGTGCTAGCAAAATAGTTCTCCTTTTTTAAAACCTATCTGGCTCCGCCTCTTATGAAGTGAGCTCTTTTTGAATTTAACTTTATGCTGTCAAAAGTATAAAGTCTTGCCGGTCTTTTGGAAGATGATTTTGAAAATTCATTCAATTCTCTAAGACCTTCTGTTGTAATAACTTTTTTTCTAAAATTACGCTTATCAAGTTTCTTTTCCATAATCATTTCATAAGCTCTTTGCATTTCTGTAAGCGTAAATTTTTCATTTAATAATTGATATGCGACCGGACACATTTCCAATCTTTCACGAGTTCGTTTTAAAGAATATTGAATAATTTCTTTGTGGTCAAACGCTAATGGTGGAAGATCAAAAACTTTGTGCCAAGCGACATCAGATGTAGTTGTAATTTCAAAATCTTCAGAACGAATAAGAGCAAAATATGCACAAGTAATAACACGAGAAACAGGGTGTCTTAATGGATCTCCAAACGTATAAAGCTGTTCCAAATAAATGTTTTCAACATTCGTTTTTTCTTTAAGAACACGAATCGCAGCTTCGTCAAGGTTTTCAGACATTCTGACATAACCACCCGGAATTGCCCATTTGTTTTTAAAAGGCTCATTGTTACGTTTTACTAAAAGAACTTGTAATGCATCATTCTTAATAGTCAAAATAACAATGTCGACAGTAATTTCATGTGTTTTTATTTCGTTAAACATATTTTCCTCGTAAAGTTATGTTACATCCCCATAACTTCAAGTTTTATTGTATAACAAAAAATAAAAAAAGTAACTTATCCAAATGAATAAGTGTATTGAGGATGCGGAAAAAGTCGAAAAATGACAATTTTTCGAACTTTTTCAAATCCGACATACGGTGTGTGAACATCAGGTCGTGTGCGGGATAGCACACAACCTGATGCGAAACCGTTCCCTAGAATTTGCGAGAAAAATTTTAATTTTTCCGCAAATTCTATTTTTGTTACATTCTTTTATACTTGTGATGTAGATACTCTACGTTACCTATATGTAAAAGTGTTAAACCAGCCGTAATAAACCCTAGAATTTTATGAGATTTTGCCAAAGGTTTAGCTTTTGAAAAACCTCTTGCTGTAGTTATTAACATCGCTCCAGCAGCAACATATCCTGTGTTTTTCGGTGTTAATATTGGTTTCTGTTGAAATTGATTGATTTTTTGTACACTTGCCATAGAATTATTGTAATACAAAAATCTTTTAACTATTAAAGCGATATTGTTAAAATTTGTTAAGCGGAGTTTTTCGTGATATTACTTTAATAGAGCGAATTTGGTATAAATTTATTCATCAAATTAGGCAAAAAAAATAAAGAAAATGACTTTATATAAATATATGGTTAGTGTAAATTTTCAAAACAATGTAAAGGTTTATCAAACGGGCGGAACGAAAAAAATCGAGACCGCCCCTTTCCCTGCGCAAACAGATTCGACAAAAGCGACAACAACTCCTCCGTCATTCAGAGCGCAGGCATATACTTCTGCGGTAGATGTCAGAACTGATTTAGTTACAAGTGATGAAAAGAAAAAATATAAAGAGATCTCTGAAGAGCTTGACAGCAAATACAAGAAGAAACTTGAATATGCACTAAAAACGGGTATTCTTTTAAAGAATAATTCGGATGACAAAAGCTCAGTTTTAGATAATTTGCATAAAATTTTGAAAGAAGAACGTGATAAAGGATTGGATGGAAGGACAATTCTTAAAGAATGTCTTGATATTATACGAAATCCTTATGTGATTACTCAAACCTGTGAAGATATTCCTAATGAATATAAAACAGAGGTTATAGGACTTGTTACAAATTTATCAGAAGATCCTCAAGAAATTTGGAATGTTAATCAAGATTTGGACAACTTGCATAGTGGAACTTGTCCAACAGCAAGTGTTGAATTCGATTTGGCGACAAAAAATCCAGCTGAATTTTTCAGAATTGTAGAAGGTTTAACCTCTCCAAAGAATGAAGCTTATAAAGTTATTGATATGGATGCTTTGTCTGAAAAGACTTTAGATGCAGTATGGTTATTGAATAAATTTAAAACACCGCATAAAATAGCAGACTTCAACAAAGCAGTTGTTCAACTTAAGCCGGATGAAAATGCCATAATCAGAGCACGAATCCAAAATCATCATAGAGATAAAGGAGAGCGTTCCATCATTGATGTATTAATGCAATCAACAATGATGCAATTAGGTTCACAACAAACTTATAATTCTTTAATTGATAAGCGTGCTCCAAACGCTTGGACAATGGATGATGGAGGTTTAATTGAATTTGAAAAGACTTATGTTGAATCCATCATGGAAAATAAAAATACTGTTTCTGTTATTTATCAAAAAGTTGATGAAAACGGTCGACTTGTAGGTTATGAAAAAGATTTTCAAACAATTAAAAATGAATTGCTTGAAACATTAAACATGGGACATAATGTGATTATCGGATATACTTGGCCGGATCCTGATAATGGTAACAAGCTTGCAGGACATGAAATAACCATTGTTGGTTACAAAACAAATGAAAAAGGCGAAGGAATTTTTGTTTGTCAGGATTCTGATGATGGAATCGACAAACCTGTAGAAATGGAAGAAGATTTCTTGCTAAGAAGTATTCACCATGCCGGTTTGCCTGAAAAAATTGCTATGAAAGATTTTAAATATGAAGATAGCTGGAAAGTCGGAATGAAAGAATTTGAAAATTTGCAAAAGACTAAAGAGAATAAAGTTGACTAGCATTTTCGGCAATGAGATTGTTTAATAACTTCTCATCATTAAATTTCTCGAAAACTCTTTCTTTAAAAATTCTCAAATTTTTTGCATAAGATTCTTTTGCATGATTAAATTTTCCAACAGGACAATCTGATGCCCACAAAATCCTATGGGTAAAATCTCCTTTTTCAGTATTTTTTAAGGATTCAATAAGCATTAAAGTATCTTCATAGGTTTCATTAAGTTGTTCGTAAGCAAAATCAATCCACGAAATATCAACATAAAGATTTGCATTTTCTTTCTCAATTGATTCCAGCAATATTGAAATAGCTCCTTCATGCACTTGTTTTGGACCGGTTGAAAGATGCCCTAAAATAATCGGTACATCAGGAAATTGTTGTGCTTTTTTATAAATTAACTTTGGAGAAGAAAATCTGGATTTCATGTGACCGGCATGGTATAGACAAGGTTTCTTAAATTCTTGTGCAAGTTCCAAATATTTATCATATTTTTCACTATCAGCAGGCAATTTCATACACTCAGGATGAAATTTTAAACCAATGAATTCAGGATAATTTTCCAGTAAAAAGCGTATTTTATCAGCATTATCCGTTAAATTTGGTTGACAGACAATTAAAGGTTTTAATTTTGGATATTTTTTAGAGATTTTGAGCATTTCTAAATTGCATTCAATTTCATCTTTAAAGCTTGGAGATTCAATACCTTCCAAGTTTGAACAAATTGCAAAATCAACATCTTCTCCAATGACATTTATCAAATATTCAGGAGAAAAATTTCCCCATGGGGAATTCCCAAAATGTACATGTGAATCAATTATCATTTAGAAACCGACCTTGTAATAGCTTCAATTATTCGTTTAACTTTTAGGATTTCAATTCCTTTGATTTCTTCTTGCACTTCATTAGCATCCGGTATAATGATTCGTTTAAACCCAAGTTTTTGAGCTTCTGTTATTCGTTTATCAATGTGGTTTACAGCTCTAATTTCTCCGGATAAACCAATTTCTCCCACAATTGCAGTGTGTGAATCAAAAACAACATCTCTTACACAAGTAATTATTGCCAAAGCGATTCCCAAATCCGCAGCAGGCTCTGAAACATCTATTCCGCCAATAACGTTTACATAAACATCCTGTTTTGAAAGATTTAAGCCAATTCGTTTTTCCAAAACTGCAAGAATTTGCAATACTCGGCTTACGTCAACTCCGTTTGCAACTCTTCTTGGTGTTGGATAAGGTGTTGTTCCTACCAAAGCTTGGATTTCTACAAGCAATGGTCTGGTACCTTCACTGGTTACAATAATTGTGCTTCCTGGGGTTTGAGTCTGATTGTATTCCTTTAAAAACAGTTCTGACGGATTTACTACTTCACTTAACCCTTTTGCACCCATTTCAAAAATTCCGACTTCTGAAGTGTTTCCAAAACGGTTTTTTATCGAACGCAGAATTCTATAAGTTTTATATTTATCACCCTCAAATTGGATAACAGTATCTACCATGTGTTCAAGAACTTTTGGACCGGCGATATTACCTTCTTTTGTAACATGACCAATTACAATGATAGAAACATTATTTGTCTTAGCCAATGTCATCAACGAATTGCAACATTCTCTAATTTGAGAAACGCTACCAGCTGAACTTTGAATTGTGGATGTATAAATTGCCTGAATACTGTCAACAATAACTAAATCCGGCTTCATTTCTTCAATATGTTTTTTTATTAGTTCAAAATTAGTTTGAGGGTAAATGTAAAGAGTATCCGATTTTACATTTAATCTTTCAGCTCTTAGTTTAATTTGACCAGCAGATTCCTCTGCTGAAACATACAAAACCTTCTTTCCGGTTTCGCAAAGCGCACCACTTGTCTGCAAAAGAATTGTTGACTTCCCAATTCCGGGGTCTCCGGCAATAAGAACCAATGAACCCTGAACAATTCCACCACCCAAAACTCTGTCAAATTCAGAAATGCCTGTTGTCGTACGGATTTCTGTATTCATTTCAATTTCAGAAAGTCGCATTGGCGGGTTTTTGTCAGGTAAATCAGCTACAAAAGACTTTTGTTCGCCTCCGGAAATTTCTTCCACAAACGTAGCCCACGCTCCGCATTCAGGACACTTTCCTAAATAACCGGCAGTTTCATAACCGCAATTTTGACATACATACTTAGATTTTACTTTAGCCATAATCTATTGATTCATAGGGATAACAAGTTTTTGACCAATTGATAATGCATTTGGGTTAGCCATTTTATTAGCAGATTGAATTGCATTAACTTTGTTCATATCAAAAGAACCGTAAAATCTGATAACAATACTTTCTAAAGTATCACCTTCTTTAACAGTGTACGTTTCGTTGGACGCAATTGTTGCAACAGGTTTTGAAGCTGCACTATCAGCAGGGATAAAAGAAAATTTTCCGTTTGTTTCAACAACAGCTTGCTTTTTAGAAGGCATTACAATGTCATCTTTTGGAGAGGTAATATTAATCAAAAGGCTTATTACTGTAGTAATTGCCAATGTAATAATAACACCGACAATAAGACCAGTAACAAAATAAACTTGTGGAGCTTTTTCGCTTTTGTTAGGTTTTACACCAAAAGACTGCCACAAAACATCCAATTCACGAGTTTTGTTTTGTGTTTTATAAAAATCTTCATCCTGATGTTGTCTGTTATAACGTGACAGAGCTTCCATCATCGCAACTTTTTCTTTTGTAATATTAGATCTTCTTAGTGTTGAGCTGTTCATAAATCCTCTTTTGCTATCGACGGTATATAACCCCTACCATACTATCAAAAATTTATCACAAAAAATTGGCATGCGCAAATTTGTAAAGAAAAGTATTAAGAATTCTTAATATTGACGAACATCTTTTGTCATTATAAGCTTAAATAATGAATAATTTTGAATTTTTAAAATCTGTTGATAAAGATTTATATGATATTATTTCTGATGCAGAGAGACTTTACAGAGATGAGTACTTTGAACAATGTATCGGGCAAACTCGTCGATTTGGTGAGGTCGTTTGTAAAAATGTTTTAGGGAATTCAAGAACAACCGAAAAAACATTTGATGACATGTTGGCAACCTTAAAAGATAAAGTCTCAACAGTAATTCAAGAAAAAGAATTTATTGATGATTTGTATTTTTTAAAACGAGAAGGCAACGCATCTGTGCATGCTTCCAGTGTTAAAAAAAGTGGAATGACTGCATTAGAATGCTTACAAAGAGCATTTGTAATAGCCGTTAGCTATGCGGTTTATTATAAAAAATCAAATACTGATATATTAAAATTACAATATGATACAGAAATGCTTATAACTGGCAAAAAGACAAAAAAGACGTTGTCAGAACGGTATTTGGAAGAAAAAGCTAAATCTAAAGTATCGAAGAAAAGTTCTTCAAAGAAACAAAATAAAATAGTTTCTTCTCACAAAAAAAGCCATTCTTGTTTTTGGATTTTTACCGGTTTTTCAGCAATAATTTCGATAATTTTGATTTTAACAATATTATTATTAAAATTTGTGTAATAAAAATTTACAAAAAAGGCAATTTTTTGAGAGAAAAATACTTTATATAAATAGTTAGGTTTATATAAAGGTAATTTATTGTGAATCAAGTTGGATTAAATTCAAACAGAATATTGAATTTTAAAGCAGCTCAAACTATGCAAATGCAGCAACAATACCCGCAAATGCAGTATGAGCAACAATTACCTAATGTCAAAATTCCTGCAATGTATCAAAATCCTGATTCAAATTCAAAAGGAGGATTTTTAGATACTTTAAAAAAAGTTGATATGATGGGGCTTATTTATCCTTGGTTTGAACACCCGTTGATGATGTTGGGAACTTGTTTTGGTCTTTCTTGGGGAGTTGATAAGTTCTCAAAAGCTTGTAGTGGAGAATATGAAAAAAGTTTAGTCGGCAAAGCCGCAAAACTCGGAGATAGGGTTGAAGAATCCAAATTCGTTCAATCAAAACCATTCCAATCTACTTTGAGTGGAATTAAAAAAGCCGTAGGTAAAGTTGGCAATATTTTCAAAAACAGTGATGTTGTTAATGCTTGGAAAAACACTCCAACATCTCCTGAATGGGCTTTTGTTAAAGATGAACTTTTGAACATGGAACAAAGAGTTGTTCATGATTTTTCAAATGTAACAGAGAAACTTATTAATCCTAGTTATAAAGATGGAACTCAATTTGTAAAATTAAAAGATTTACGAGTTGATAAATACGATAAAGAATTTATTGAAAAATTCTTCTCTAAAGCTACACAATCAGAAGAAACTATTTCTAATGCTATTCAATTGAAACGATTAGGATTAGCTGATGATGCAATTAGAGAAATTTTGTCAAAACCAAATTCAACAGAATTAGTTAAATCTAAATATTTTGAAACTTTAGGTATAGATGAAGAATTTTTACAAAAACTTAAAAAGAATCCTGCAACAAAAGAAGATATTGCAAAAGTTCGTGAAGCTTGTAAAAAAGCGAATGGAGCAAGAATTGGTGCAGGACATCAAAAAATTCTTGGAAAATTTCAACCATTTGAAAGAACTATTGGCTTAGATGAAGTGGGCAATCGTTTAGTTTCAATGGGCGAGTCTAAAACAAAAACTGGACGAGCATTTTCTAAATTCTTACAAAGATGCCACAGAGGATTTACATTCGGTGGTGGTAAAATGGGCGTACTTCTATTTGTATCTCCAATCCTTGTAGAAACTATGCTTAATACTAAAAAAGCAGAACCTAATGAAAAAGTCGGAACAGCTGTTCATGGTCTAATTAATGCTATGAGCTGGGTATTTACATTCCCTCTTGGATTAGCGATTATGCATAGATTTACAGGTATGAAACACTCTGGTTTATCTGCTGATAAAGTAAAAGAATCTAGTAATTTAATCAAAGAATTTAATGAAAAAGTAAAAGCAAATGGTTTTGCATCTCATTCTGAATACAAAGATGCTAAAAAAGCTCTTAAAGACAAATTAAAAACTCTTAGAGCAACAAAAGACCAAAACCTTTTAACAAAAATTTGTAAAAAAGTCGGAAGCTTCTTAACTATGGATTTGGAAACGATTAAGCCATATAAAGGTTCAAATACGTTTGCTAACATTGGTAGAAAAATCCCTAATTTCTTGAGAAATCTTGGTGGTGTACCAATGAGAGTTGGACTTTGGGCAGCTTTAACAATGGGAGTTTTAGATACTTTGATTAACAAAGGTATCAAAGGTTGCTTTGGTGGTCATTATGACGGAATGAAAGAAGAAGAACATGAAGAAGGCAAAAAAGCTCAAAAAGAATTCTTAAAAGAAGATTTAAGAGCAAGACTTCTTGAAGCTCAAAAACAAAAAGTTTATGGAGCAATGGCTCAACAAAATGCAATTCAACCAGAGGTTGAAGTTCC
Organism: uncultured Vampirovibrio sp.; assembly: GCA_964531425.1. Lineage (GTDB taxonomy): Bacteria > Cyanobacteriota > Vampirovibrionia > Gastranaerophilales > Gastranaerophilaceae > CAG-196. Next base: position 38,825 of record CAZHEI010000001.1, read on the forward strand.
TCAAGAATTGAATCAAACAATTCAAGAAAATAAACCTGAACAAATTCAAACTCAGGGTGAAAATGGTTCGGAACCAGTAGAACAAGAACAAAATATTAAAAAACCTGAAACTGTTGATACAAATAAACAAGTAGAAGAAACAAAACCTGAAAAAGAACAGCAAAATGCTAAACAAGCTGTAGCTCCTGTTATTGCTAATCAAATAGCAGAAACAAAACTTCAACAAAAGGAAGAAGCTGTTGTAAAACAGCCGGAGGAAATAACAGAACCGGTTGATAAATATAATTATGTACCTTCAACAAAACCTGTAAAAACAAAAACTGTTGAAAATGTAAAACGTGATAATTATACTTACATCCCATCCTCCGAAAATGTAATCAAATCTGAAGAAAATACAAAAGATACAAATAAATATATTCCATCTCAACGAGCAGCAAATATAAATAAGAATTTTGACAATTCAGGATTAGCTGATGCTCTAAAACGTGCAGACAGAGCAGAACAAAAAGCTCTTAGAACTCTTGCAGGAGATTTTGGAAGTTACTAATTAAAAAAAAGTGTGTTCTGTTTTGAAGAGCACACTTTTTTTAATTTTTTATAATAAATTATTATTAGTTAATAACCTCATTAAATTCAGGATTATTTAATAAATCATAATTTATTTCATTTTCGTTATCCGCAATTGCAGCTGCAACAACAGCATCAGATGTTACGTTTACCAGAGTTCTCATCATATCAGTAATTCTTTCGATTGTGAATAAGAATGCAAAACCGGCAACAAGCTGTTCAGGACTCAATCCCATTCCGTTAAGTACAAGTGCAATTGTAATTAAACCGGCACCCGGAATTCCTGCACAAGTACTTGAAGCAACAATTGCAAGTAAACAAATTTGAACAATTAGGAACGGAGTTAAAACAACTCCATAAGCTTGAGCTAGGAATATTACTGCAACTACTTGTAATAAAGCTGTGCCATCCATGTTCAAAGTTGCACCCAGAGGAATTACAAAACTTGTAACTTTGTGAGAAATACCACGTTTTTCACAACAAGCAATTGTTAGAGGCAATGTTGCAGAAGAACTTGCGGTTCCGAAAGCAACCATCATTGCTTCTGCAATAGCTGCATAAAGCATCCAAATAGGAACTTTAGAAAATATTCTCAAGAATATCGGATAAACAACAAATAATTGAATAACGAATCCTAATGCTAATACACCAAGATATTTTGAAATAGTTGTAAATATATCAATACCAAAAGCAGAAACAGCAACCGCAGTAAGGGCAAAAACCCCAGGAGCTGCAAAACACATAATCCAATCAGTTATTTTCATAGTTGCTGCAAAAATTGATTCAAAGAAACCTACAAACGGTCTGTTAATTTCTCCAACCTTAGCAAGAGCTACAGAGAAAATTACGGCAAATACAATAATAGGAACCATTTCGCCAGTAGCAATTGATTCAAGAGGGTTTTTCGGAATAAATCCTAAAAGTATATTCAAAAGATTTCCTTTTTGAGCTTCAATTGTAGCAGCAACGTGAGCTTGAATATCAGTTGCAATATCGGCTGTAATGTAACTTGCTGCACCTAACCCCGGTTTAAATACCAACGCTAATGTTGCACCGATTGTAACAGCAACTACAGATATAATTGCATAGTAAAAAATCATCTTACGTCCTAATTTGCCGATTTGTTTACTATCGCTAACACTTGTTATTCCAATGACAATAGCCGATATAACAAGCGGAATAACAACCATTTGAATCAATCGGATAAACATTTGTCCAATAAAAGTAAATGTAGTCATAACAACCGGATTTGGGTCTTTATGAAGCCAAATCCCTGCTATAATACCAAGTATCAAACCCGCAAAAATGTGCCAATTTCTCTTTAAACCTAAACCAAGAGCAATCAGTACTTGCATGTACAATTTCATATATTAAACCTCTCTTTGTAGTATATAACTAGTTTATTGTACTATTTTTTGATTCAAATGACAAGCATTTCTGCTTATAATATTTTTTGTAAATCTATGCAAGATATTTTTGCAAAGTTTCTTTATCAAAAACTTCTATACTATCACGAGAGTGAATGAATACAAGGCAAGAAACTAATGTTTTAAATGTTTGAAAATCGTCAAATGCAAGTTTTTGGCGCAAATCAGTCATATTATTAGCCATAAATTCAGTGATAACTGTTTTATCGTTGTAATACAATTCTGACAAAAACTCAAAAGCTTCTCGAGTTTTAATACCTTCCAGATAAATAATATCAGGGGATTGAAATTCTACGAATCTAAGAGCCTTATCCATATTAAATCCGATATTTTCATTTAATTCACATTGATTAACGTGCTTTAATTCATATTTTGCAATAGACTCAATTGTCATAATGTTTTTATTCAATTCAGCAGTTTCCATTAGTAATGAATAAATAATATGAGTTTTACCGCTCAGTGGAGACCCGCAAACAAGAATTATTCCGGGGCTTTCAATCGAATTCAACAATGTTGTACGTTGTTTATCATCAGGAATTATTTTTTCTAATTGAGATGGCGGTTTATAAATTTTTAGTGAAATTCTTTCGCCCATTATTGTAGGGAAAGAAGATACTGATGCAATAAGAATGGAATTTTCTACTTTAAAACATAGTTTACCAAGTTGTGGAATTTCACAAACTGACGGATCAAGATTTGAAAGAATTTTTAGTTTAGAAACAAAAGAAGCATTCAAAATTGCCGGAATAATCCCTTTATCAAGGATTTCTCCATTTTGTTTGAACACAACTTTCAGTCCGTCTTCTACTTGTTCAAAATTCAATTCGTGGATATCTTCAATAATGGCTTGCTTGAGGATTGCCCGAATAACTCTTTGGATATGCTCTTCTCCGGAATCTTCTTTGTGAAGTTCTTCTGTCCAATCAAATTCTTCAATATCCTGAGAAAGAGTAATATTATCTACGGTATCAGCAACTTTATAGTATTCATCAATTTTTTTGATAATACTGGCTTCAGAAGCAATAACAGGTTCAATAGAGCATTCGGCAGTTTCTATAATTTTATCAATTGCAAATAAATCCAAAGGGTCTGCCATTGCAACTGTCAAAACATCTTCAATCTTAAACAATGGAATTATGCGGTATCTTCTGGCATCAGCAAATGTTACGTAATTAAAACACTTTGGATCCGGATTATAATCTTCAAGGTTTACATAAGGAATATGAAGTTTTGATTCTAAAAACTTTAGCAAAGTATTTTCATTCAAAATGCCGGAATTAATCAGTGCTTGTCCAATATTTATATTCTGAACATTTGCAAGCTCTTCTGCCTTCTCCAAGGTTTCATAAGTTACAATTCCATCTCGGACAAGTTCATATTTGAGTTTTTCTAAAGTTTTATTATTAATAGTGTCCATCATAATTAGTTTCTTATCAAATTATATCAAATATTAAGAATGATATCAAATAAAAATCTTAAAAAGGCAATTTTTAAAGAGAAAATGTTTTTATATATATAGGATTATGAATGAGGATTTATAATGAGTGAACCAATAATAAAAGCAACACTTGGAACTTATCAAAATTTTGATGGTACATCTACGGAATTTGTAGGTGCGGAAGTCGGTTTGAATAACAAAAAAAGTTATATTGGAACTGGCATAAGTGTTGCAACAGATGGTTTTAAAAAGAATCCATACGGACTTTTTGATATAAAAGGCAAAGTTAAACATAACAAAAATTTTGATAGCAATATAAGAATACGAACAGCTTTTGATACTGATATAAAATCAACTCAAATAAGGGTGTCACCTCTTAGTGTGAATGTTCCAATAAGCAAAAATGCAAGCATATATTCAAATACTCATTATTCAGGAAAATATAATTATAAAACGGATGAATTTAAGCATTCCGTTGGAAATTTTACCGGTGTTTCTTTAAATATAAATGAACATATAAATCTGGAGGGTGAAATTCAACGTTACAATCTTCAAGACATAAAAGATAATAGTAGTAAAAATTGGGGATGTAATGTTATTGTGAGTTACAAGTTTTAAAAAATCCCAAAATCTGCATTTTTCGGCTGATTTTGGGATTTTTTGAGTTTTTAGTTTCTATTGTTCAAATGGAATTGTTATAATATATTTGTTTCCTTTTCGTTCTTTAGTAATACCTTTTGAGTTGATTTTTTCGTCAAGATAATATGTTTGAGTGAAATTAATTATTCTTTCTCGACCAAAATTCTTTTTATCGGCTTCACCGTGAACTGTTAGTTTATCGTCTTCAACTTTTACATTTACTGAATTTTCATTCCCATCAAGTGGCAATAAATCAATAATAACTTTGTATTCATTAGGCTCTTTTACAAGATTAACAATCATAGGACGCATTTTGGGAAGAAATGGATTTTCCATTTTTTCATCTTCAAAATTTTCTAAATCACGAACTTGATGCTCCATCAATTTTTCAAGTCGTTTTACATTGTACATAGGATTATTGATTCGATTAATCATAATTTCCATAACAATATAAAATGCTAAAAATGCTGCAACAAACGTTGTTAGCGCAATTGTACCAATTTTTAACCAATGATGTTTTGTGCTTTCGTCTATCATAAAAATCTCTCCTTTCGACTTCAAATATTAAACATTATTTGAAAGCTTTGAACAATAACCGGTTGGGGAATAATTAAGGATTAATTTTTGTCGTCAGGTTTTCTATCAACTCCTGATTAAATGTAGTTTTGCAATCATTAGGAATTTGTGAGAGAATTTTATCAATTTTTTCATCAGGATATTGTTTTTTTACCAGATAAGCGGCGTAATTTGGGTGACAACCGTGTAATGCCGCAATATAATAAGGTGTTGAATATCCCCATGGAGTGTTTTGATAAATCGGCTTTAAATCTGAATCTATACTTTTTAATAAAGGGGATATTTTATATTTTCCATTGTAATTGTCATTTAAATATTTTGTAATTAATTCTGTGCAAAGATTACCGGCGCCTCGTCCCATTCCATACAAACAAGAGTCAATGATTAGAGGTCTGTTTGCAACTCTTTTTAAAACAGCTTTGGTATTAGAAAAAGCTAGTTGCATACTGTTATGAAAATGTATTCCGATAGAAATTTCCGGTAACAAATTTTTGTCGATAAAATCAAAAATATTTATAACTTCGTTTTCATACATATTACCTAGTGTATCAACAATCGACACCCCATAAGGTTTAATGTGATTTAATTCTGTGATTAGTGTTAAAAGTTCGTTCCTTGAATAAGTATTTGTACTCATTGGATTTGCAAAGACATCCCATCCCATTTTTTTTAACTCTCTTATATAATCAAGAGCTTCTTGTTGATTATGTTTTTTAAAAGCGACACGAATTTTTATATTTTTATTTTCACATATTGAAAAATTGTTAATACTATATTCTCCAAAATTAACCATTAAAGTATAATTTTGTTCTGATTTTGTATATTTTTTTAATCTGGAAATTGAGTCAAAAAAAGTTCTTTCCGGATTATAATTTTTTTCTTTTAAAAAACCACATTCAATAAAATCAATACCGCTTTGTGTGAGATTTTCAATAATAGCTTTGATTTTTATCTCGCTAAAGTCCCAATCAATAAGATAACCTCCATCACGAAGAGAGCAATCTAATATTTTTATTAAACGGCTTTTCATTTCAGTTTTTATTCTCCAACCGTTTTATTATACATTTTTTGGAAATGAAAAACAATGAATAAATTCTCTAGTTATAATTTTTAATTAATACGACGGAGGCGGGGATTTCCCCGCCTCCATTAAAAACAATCATCTATCTGTAATTTTTATTCTATAAATTAGTCTTCCCATTTTTCAATTTTTGCATTTGGATATTTTTCTTTAAATGCTTTAACAATACCGTCACGAGTAGCTTTGTCATCAAATTCTTGAACAGCACCGCCATCAAGTCTTACATAGAATTTAGCAGCAGAACCATCAGATGTTCTACGTCTGTCAGCAGCATGACCGGTAGGAGCTACAGGATCTTCAGCTTGTTTAACTTTTCCAATAACTTTTAATGATAGTTCAGCATTTCTAGGACAATCTCCAAGAGTTTCCGGAACTTTTACACCGGTACCTTTGATTACGTTACCTTCTCCATCATATTTTAAAGCTGGAAGATAAGTTGCATCTAGGGCATCACAGTATTTTTGATAATCAAATCCTTCAATATTCTTCAAGTGAGAACGACCTTTTTTAGATAAATCATATAATTGATCTAATCTTTCTTGAGAATAATCACCATTAGTGATAGCTTGAGCAAGTTTCAATACTCGGATAGCTCCTGCTAATTGATATTTTTCAACTAAACAATCATATTGACGAGCAATTTGTGCCCAACCTGTTTTTGAACCGTCTATTGCAGGTACATCTTCATAAGTAGGTTCTACTGCATCTTTGTCTGTTTTACTGTATTTGTGGTCTTCTTCAACCGGATGAGTAGTTTTATTGTCTTCATTTTTAACATCAACTAATTGACCCGCTCTTAGTTCAAGACAGTTTAGAACAGAACCTCTGCCTGCGAATTTTTTAAGCATTGAATCATATTCTTTTGCCCAATCATCGCCATATTCTTCTTTGAATGTTTTAGCAAGAGCAACTACTAAATCAGCTTTAGCTTCGGGTTGAGTTTCTCTGATGTATTTTTCATAGTTATCAATATTTGTGTATCTTTCGTCTGTTAAATCGAAATCAGCTATTGAAATACAAGATTTTTCATTGTTTTCCATTCCGAAAATCAAGTTTGCGATTGTTCCGGTCAAAACACCAATTCCTGCTCCGGCAAGAGCTGCAAGTGCTCTGTTATCTTGTAATACTTTTTGAAGAACTGTAACTGTGATTGTTCCATCTTCGTTTACGCTTGTTGAAGGATTGATACCGGCAGCTTTCAATTGAGCAATCATATCAGTTGCAGTTGAAGAATCCATGTTTAATCTAACTCTTTGAGTAACATCAAGTTTTGAGTAAGCTGATGCACCGGCAATAGCTCCTGCTAAACCTGGGATGATAGAATCTTTTACGGCTCTAACGAAATTTCTATCTTTTGGTTCTTTTTTGATGTGTACAAGTTTCATGATTTTCTTGATATCTTTATCGCTTAAATCACGACCTGTTAGAACTTTTAATTCGTTCTTAACGCCTTGTAATTCACTCATTTGAGTATCGTCAGACATGTTCATCCAAACATCATATCCAACTCTTTCAAACATTTTGTCTGATAAGTCACGAACATTGTATGTTCCATCTTCGTTTTTCTTAGTGTGTAAGTAATTACGATTTAGGATATTGAATAGTTCATCACCAAGTTCTTTTCTTAATTCTTTTTCTGTAATTTTTTCTAAATCTTCAGCTCTTCTGTCTCTATCAAGCCATCTGCCGGTAACACCATTGATGTCTTTTTCTTTTTTTACAACTTTACGAGCTAATTTATCAGTTTCTGGAAGTGAGTCAAGAATTGCATCTTTAACGTCATTTTCTGAATCGTGTTCAGCGCCTTCTCTAATCATTTCTTTCCTTTTATTTTTAGAAACTTCTTTGATATCTTGAATTACAACTTCTTCAAGAGCTTTAAATGCTTCATCAGAATAATAAGAAACATCTTTTAAATTTCTGCTTTCCATTTCTGTTTTTACTTTGTTCAAATAGCCGGTAAAGTTTTGAGCATTATTCTTATCAGCTTTAATTTCTTCGTAAATACCAACAAGAACTTCTGCTTCTTTGTTGATTTGTTCTCTTTTTGCTAATTCAACCATTTTTTCAGCTAAATCTTTTTGGAATTTGTTGAAATCTGGGTTCTTTTTGATTTTTTTCTCAAGAGCTTCAACTTCTTTTTTATTGTTGAATTTACCGTTAACAAAATTAACAACTTCTTGAACATCAGCAATTACTTCTGCATAATCAGAATTTGTATTTTTTGCTTGTAATTTTGAAATCAAATTATTTAAAGAAACTCTAGAATCTTCACCTAATCTTGCATCTTTTTCACCTTCGATTAGGGCTTTAATATCATCTTTAATATCATTTTGTCTTGATTCTAAAGCTTTTTTAGCAGCTTTTCTTTCTTTTTTAGAAGGTTCTTGTACAGTAGGTTCAGTTGCAACTGCAACTTCGGTTTTATATAAACCCATTGCTTGGTTAAAATCTTCAGGATTAATACCATCTTGTTGAAGAGCTTCTTGTTTAAAGATTGCAAATTCTTCAGCATTAAGAACGTTATTATTATCTCCGTCATGCTTGTAAGCTAATTTTTGTAATTCAGCATTAGTAATTTTAGAAATGTCCAAACCCATGATAATATTCTCCTTGTGTTTAATAATCCTAGTATACATATAAAGTATTTTTGAAATCAAAAATTGCCATTTTTGAGAAAATGTTGTTACATTTCTTAATGTTTAAATTTTAATCTCTTTATTTTTTGTAACAATTAGGCAATTTTTCAAGACTTTTGGTTTTTAATATAATATGGTTATGAAAGTTGGAAATATTAATCCGATTATGTTCAAAGCAAATCAAGCTGTAACAAAACCGGAAAACAATACGAATCAGCACCCTCAAATAAAGGAGTTAAGCACATTGACTCCTGATTTTTCCGTGAAAGTGCCACAAAAATATCAATCACTAGGTGTTACAAAGCTTTCTAACGGATTAAATGCTCATTCTTATAAACTTGCAAATGGTTATCGTGTAACGATTGTTCCTATGGAAGGTTCTCCTGCTACTGTAAAAAACTATGTTAACGTCGGTTCAATGAATGAAACAGACGATATAAAAGGGATTAGCCATTTTTTAGAACACATGGCTTTTAATGGAACAAACGGTAGTAATGGTTATATTAAACTGGAAACAGGAGATTCTTTTAAAAAAATAGACAGATTGGGCGGATGGACTAACGCAAGTACAAACTATGCTTTGACAGATTATGTAAATTCAACTCCAATGTTGGAAGAAAAGGATTTGGAAGAACAAATTAAAATCATAGCCGGAATGACCGAAGATTTGGCATTAACTCCTCAAATGATAGAAAAAGAAAAAGGACCTGTTTGTTCTGAAATAAATATGATACTGGATAATCCGCAAACTGTTTTGATGGATCAAACGGTTAGAACTCTTTTTAATGTAAAGAGTTCTGCTGATGAACTGGTTGGAGGAAGTACAAAACATATAAAAAATTTAACTCGAGAAAAAGTTAAAGAGTATTATGACAAGTATTATACTCCAGATAACATGAATCTTGTTATAACAGGAGATGTTAATCCGCAACAAGTTATTGAGCTTGTTTCCAAAAATTTTCATTCTGTAAAAGTTGGAAAAGGAAAATTTTATGAAACAAATATCTCTCCAATACAAAAAACTCAAAGAAAAGATTTTATAACTGACAAAGCAACTTCGACTGATATTATGCTAGGTTTTGCAGGTCCTAATAATAATGATATAAAATCGAGAATAATATTTGATATTTTGAGTGAACATTTGAATTCCACAACTACCGGATTGAATAGAGAACTCAAATCAGTAAATTCATCTGGTGGAATTGGGGTGGAAAAAATAAGTACAAATCCAAACAAACCGATCATGATGTTTTATGCAGCGAATTCTTCCGACGAAAATTCAGAGAAAACCCTAAAAATTATTTTTAACAAGTTTTCAACACTCGAATCTCCTGCAAAAGATGATTTAGAAACCATAAAAAATCGACTTTTACAAAGACACAAAACAAGTTTAGAGTATTCTTTAGAGGTTAATGATGCAGTCGGAAACAGCATTATTGATGGGACTTTTGATTCTCTTGCTGACTATGAGAACATTATAAACAGTATTACTCAAGAAGATGTTAATAATTTTATAAAAACTTATTTTAATACTGAAAAAGTAGCAATAACTCTTGTTCATCCTAATACTAAGATGGAGAACCTTAATAAAAATTATGCGGAAACTTCTAAAATTAGTTTTAAAGCTAGAAAACATGCGATTAATCCGGAAAAAATAAGTGAAGAAACTCTGAATAATAACTATAAAATAGGATATTATCAAACTAATAACGATAATGTGTATTTTAATATCAATCTAAGATTTCCACTTCCGCAAAATATAAAACCGGCTACTCGTTATGTTTTAGAAGAAGTGTTAACAATGGGAACACAAAATAATACAGAAGATGAATTTATAAATTATCAGGAACGTAATAATATAGCTCTTTCAAGTGATTTGACTTCACAAAAGCTAATCCTTGGAGGGTATTCAAGTCAAGAAAATTTTGAAAACACCGTTGAAAAAGCTAAAGAACTTCTTTATAAACCAAGAATTTCCCCAAAAGAAATAGAGTTGGCAATTAAACGATTAAAAGATCGCTATGGACGAAGTAGTTATAATGCAACAAGGCTTTACATTGATTATGAATCTCAAAATAATCCGTTGTATACTTCTAAATCAGAATTGTTAAAGGATTTGGACAATGTAACAATAGAAGATGTTCAAAATCTCCATAAATATATTTTGAATAATTCTACAGGAACGGTTGTTGTTAATACTCCTGTAAATAATTTAGGAATGAAGGACAGAAGTTCAAATATTTTTGAAACATTTGATTCTGTTAAGCCTTTCAAATATGTACAGCCAAATGTCTATACAGAAAATAAAACACCTGTTGTTTTAACGAAAGAGAAAAATGTTTCTCAAGCTGATATTATGGAAGTTTTTAAATTCAAATTTAATGATACTGTGAAAGAACGTGCATTAGTTGAAATTATGAATACAATTCTTTCATCTTCTTCTATCGGGCTTTTTGACAATTTGAGAGAAAAGGAACATCTTGCGTATTCTGTATATTCCGATATTGATTTAATTGGAGATTGTGCAGAACTTTCATGTAATATTTTAACAACAACTGATAATAAAGAAATTGGTGAAATAAGCTATGAAAACGTACAAAAATCAATAGATGGATTCAATAGACAAATTGGTGCGCTTTTGAATTCTGAATATACAGATGATGATTTAGAAAGTGCAAAACGAATATTAAAAGCAAAATTGTTAAATAAAGAAGGAACTCCATCTAAATTGAGCGCTCTAAATGCAGGATTAAATTCAAAAGAGGGTTTAGAGTATGAAAACCAATTGCTAAATGAAATTGACAATATCACAAGAGCTGATATTGATGAGTTTGCTTGCAAAGCTTTTGATAAACCTCCTGTATATTCAATTGTTGCAAGTAAAGACACATTGGATGCCAATCAAGAATATTTGGATAGTTTAACTAAGCTCTCTTAGTAAGTAATTAATTTATTAGAATAAATTCAATTGTGGAGCAACAAGTTCCTGTTCGCTTTCAGTAGATTTTTTGCGTCCTGCAAGATTTTTTGAAAAATCTCTTTGCATTTTTAACATCAATTCTTCTGAACGACTTATTACAGAGCTTGGCAAACCTGCCATTTTTGCAACTTGAACCCCATAACTCTTGCTTGCACCACCTTGAACTATTTTACGCAAAAATTCTATTTCTCCATTTTCTTCTGAAATTGTAATTCTGAAATTCTTAATTTGTGGCAAAGTTTTTGTCATAACATTTAATTCGTGATAGTGAGTTGCAAATATACACCTTGCATTAATTTTTGTTGCAATATATTCTGCTACAGACCAAGCTATTGCAACTCCGTCATAAGTACTTGTCCCACGACCAATTTCATCAATCAAGATAAAACTTCTATCTGTTGCACTATTTAAAATATAAGCAGTTTCGCTCATCTCTACCATGAAAGTTGATTTGCCGAGCGTCAAATCATCACTAGCACCGACACGAGTAAATATTTTATCCACAATTCCTATTTTTGCATAGTCAGCAGGCACAAAAGAACCAATTTGAGCCAATATTACAATCAATGCGTTTTGGCGCATGTAAGTTGATTTACCAGCCATATTCGGTCCGGTCAAAATCATAAATTGTGTTTTTGATAAATCATCACAAGACAACTCCAAATCATTTGGGACATAAGCTCCAAGTGGAAGAATTTTTTCTAAAACAGGATGCCTTCCATTTTTTACAAAAAAGTCTCTGCTGTCGTCAATCTCAGGACAAACATAATTCTGTTCAACAGCTATTGTTGCGAAAGAATTAAATACATCCAATTGGGAAATACTTTGAGAAATTTCCCTGATTAATGAAACAAATTCTTTTGAATATTCTTTAAAATCGCTGAATAACTTGTATTCTAAATCATTAGCCTTAACTTGAGCTGTTAAAACTTCATCTTCATGTTTTTTTAGTTTATCTGTAATAAATCTTTCAGCTCCGGTAAGAGTTTGACGTCTGATATAATCATCAGGAACTTTGCTCAAATTTGAATTCGTAACTTCAATAAAATAACCAAAAACTTTGTTATAACCAACTTTTAATGTTGAAATATCAGTCCTTTTTCTTTCTTGTTCTTCAAACTTTTTAAGCCAGTTTTCGCCATTTGACATTAAATCCCTGAGGTAATCCAAATTTGAATTAACCCCTTCATTAATAATGCCACCTTCTTTTATTGTAATCGGAGGATTTTCAACAATAGTCTTCTCAATTAGACTTGCATATTGTTCAATATCATCCAAACTTTTTTCTATAGACTCAAAAACATTGATTCCAATATTTTTTGCAATATTCACCAACTTTGGCAAGGTTTTAAGAGAAGTTCCCAAGCTTATAAAATCTCTCGGAGTTGCAGAATTATTGCTCATTCTTGAGGATAATCTTTGAATATCAGAAATATCACGGAATAAAGCTTCTAAATCATATCTTACTGATGGATTATCAACGAGGGTCTTTACCGTATTTTGACGATTTAAAATCTGAGTTTTATCTTTAAGCGGTTGGCAAATCCAGTTTTTAAGAAGCCTTGCACCCATACTGGTTGAAGTTTTATCAATTGCCCAAAGAAGAGAACCATATTTATTTTTTTCTCTTAAAGTTTCTGTTAATTCAAGATTTTTACGAGTATGAATATCTAATGATACAAATTCTGATAACTCATACAATTCAATTCTTTCAAATTTAGGAAATCCGTCTTTCATGTTTTCCCAAATATAAGCAAGAACACCTGCAGAAGCCCTGTAAGCGAGCTCGTTGTCTTTATATCCTAGTGAACTTAAATCTTTTAATTTAAATACACTTTTTAAATTATTTTGAGCAAATTCGTCTTCAAAAACTCTAACCGGCACTTTGGCACAATTATAAAAATTAAGGATTTCATCCGGCAAATCAATTTTTTCTTCCGGAACAATTTGAAAGGGTTCTAACTTTAATTTTTTAGCCGGAGCAACAACTTCAGATGGTTGGATTCTTGCCAATTCTGTTAGCAAGGCTTCATAACTCAGTGTTGCAGCTTTAAATTCTCCTGTTGAAATATCTGTATAAGCGAATCCCCAGTTGTTGTTTTCAGCGAAAACGGCACAAACATAATTATTGCTGGTTTGGTTTAAAAACTTACTTTCATAAATAGTTCCGGCTGTAATTGTTCTTACAACTCCTCTATCAACCAATCCTTTTGCAAACTTAGGGTCTTCCAGTTGTTCACAAATTGCGATTTTAAAATCTCTGCCAACAAGTTTTTCAAGATAATTATCAACTGCTTTAACAGGAATCCCAGCAAGTGGAATTCTACCGTAATGTTTACCTGCATCACGACCTGTTAATGTTAATTGAAGTTCTCTTGATAGAATTTCAGCATCTTCAAAAAAAGTTTCGTAAAAATCTCCAAGTCTATAAAAAAGAATTGAATCAGGATTTTCTCTCTTTATTTTTAGATATTGTTTCATAACATCAGTTACAAGCTCAATATCTACATCCGCACTATTAATATGATTGATTTCAGGTTTTGTCATAGCTATAATTGTACATAATATATAATTAAGGTGCAAGTTATGTTTAGATTAATTAAAATTATATTTAATGCTTTTTTATTAGTCCTTGCAATCATTGGTTTCAATGCAATTGGCGGACAAAAATATGTGGAATTGATTAAAACAAATGTTACAAATTTTGTACAGGAACATGCCGAAGAAAGTGCAAAAAAGTTTGGGAATTTTTCAAATTTACATGAAGAATTTGAGATTGACAGTACTGTTAATCTTTTTGGTTATCGGGCAGTTATAGCTGAACACAATGCTTCCGGACAAAAAATGTGCATTATTGATTCCAAGAAAAAACCTCTTTTGACTCAAACTGACATAAAAAGTGCAGATTTAGAAAAGAAACTACAAACTCTTGCTGATAAATTTAAATATCAAGCGGTTTCTTTCCATGAAATTAAAGTTACATCAAGAGGAACTATGAAAGTGTATGGACAAAGTGTTCCTTATGCAAAATTTGAAGCAAAAGCTAATAAACTTCCGTTTTCTGATTTGGCAGGAGTTGTAGCAAGTGTTACAACATCTGATGGATCGGAAAAATTGGCTTTAGCTCTAAGTGAAAAAAAGAAATATTCTCAGCTAATAACAGAAGAATTCTTTAAAAACGTAAGTGAAAAGTAGGCGAAGTATGAAAAAAATTATATTATTAATATTAATAGCTGTTACCGCATTTATGCCGGTTTTTGCAAAAACAGACAAAACCAGTGCTGAATATTTAAAAAATCGAAAACATTTTTCAGTTATGAATCCTGTTGTTGAGAGTATAGTGCAAAAAATCATCAAAAAATCACTTCAAAAAGATATTGGGAAAGGAAATTATAAAGTAAAATTTGATGGATATACTCTTTTTAGTATGAAAAGAGGGATATTTAAAAACCTTGAAATTACAGGAAAAGATTTGGATGTAGAAGGTATTCCGGTTCCATATTTGAATTTAAAAACTGTCACAGACTATAACTGGATTGATATAAGCCAAGACCCTGTAAAAATTAAATCTGATATGGAATTTGCTTATGAAATGGACTTGACAGAAAAAAGTATATCAGAAGCGTTAAAACATGAAGATTACAAAAAAACATTGGCGAAAGTTAATAAACGTGCATATCCTTTGTTTGTATTGCACGATGTTAGGATAAGAATTCGGCATGATAAAGTTCATATAATTATGGACTACAGTTTACCGTTATCATCACATAATAAAAGAAAAACTTTTATGGTTTCCAGCAATTTCGTTGTAGATAATGGAAAAATTAAAGCCAGCAACATTGGTATAGATAATGCTTATGGCAACCTTCCTTTAGATAAAGTTACGAATCTTGTAAATCTGCTCGATCCGCTTTCATTTGCACTTGATATAATGAAAGATGAAAAGTGTACAGGTAAAGTAG
Organism: uncultured Vampirovibrio sp.; assembly: GCA_964531425.1. GTDB lineage: Bacteria > Cyanobacteriota > Vampirovibrionia > Gastranaerophilales > Gastranaerophilaceae > CAG-196. The sequence continues at coordinate 54,134 of CAZHEI010000001.1, forward strand.
AAAATGTTAAAATAGAAGACAATATTATTAAAATTAATGGTAAAATATATATAAAAGGGGTGAATTAGAATGAATGCTTCACAAAAATTAGGATTGTTTATTCTTATAGTAATTTCTATAGCTTATGTTTATTTTTCATTTTTCAATACAGATTTTAAGATTCCTGAATTTAATAACAAACAAGATGAAACTACTGAATATAATCCTCTTGAAGAATCACCTTCGATTGAGTTAAAGGATTTAAAATTAGAAAAGCCTGTAACAGAAAAAGTTGTAAAAATTTTTCTACTGGATAATTCAGGAAATTTGCACGCTTTATCAAGAACTTGTGATACATCTTCTCAAAAATCCTGTTTTGAATATGCAATAAAAGAGCTTGTTTCTGCTCCGACAAAATGGGAAAAATCAAAAGGATATACTTCTGAAATTCCAACCGGAACGAGGGTTTTATCTGTTAGAGAATCTGCAAATACAATTTTGTTAGATTTATCTTCTGAATTTGAATCAGGAGGTGGCGCAGAAAGTACTTATGCAAGAATTAAACAAATAATAAAAACGGCTAATGCAAATACTTCAATTCCTGTATATCTTTATATTAATGGAAAACAAGCTAATGTTATTGGCGGAGAAGGAATTATGATTAAGCAACCGTTAAACGAGAGGTCTTTTGATGAGTAAGGGGGTAAATAAAGGGGTAAATAAGGTTAGTAGCCTTAACGACAATACTACTCCACCTGTTGAAAAAGGGGTAAATGAAATTAGTAGTTTTGACGATAATACTACTCCACCTATCGAAAAAGGGGTAAATGAAATTAGTAGTTTTGACGATAATACTACTCCACCTATCGAAAAAGGGGTAAAAAATGAGATTAGCAATCTCGACATTGAGACTACTCCACATATCATAAAAAAAGATTTAGAATATTATATGAATCTTGATTGGACTTTGATTGAAGGAACGGATTTGGATTTTAACGGAAATCCTTATCATTATATTGAAATAAAAGAAATTCCAAGTTTTGCGTTTTGTGCAAAAACTAGAGAAAAGGCACTTGAAAATTATAAAAAACAATTACGTTTGTCATTAATGTTGATGTTGGAAGATGGCGACCATATTGTAGAACCTGGGGAAGAAACAGAAGACGATATAGATTGGGAAAGTATATGTCCATAGTTAATGTATCAGAAATATTTATTTCCAAAATGACATCAGAGGATATTGAAAAAGTTGTTGAAATTGAAGCGGAGGCTTATGGGAATCATCACTGGTCAAAGTCTTCATTTTATGATGAAATGCAAAATAATCTTGCAAAATATTATGTAGCAAAAACTTCAGATGGAGAACTTGTTGCTTATGCAGGAACTTGGCATATAATTGATGAAGGTCATATTACTACAATTGCAGTTAAGAATTCTCATTTAAGACAACATATTGGAGAAGCTCTAATTGTAAAAATTTTGGAGGATTGTTATAAAGAAGGAATTAAATATTTAACTCTTGAAGTTAGAGTTTCCAATATTCCGGCAATAGGACTTTATACAAAGTATGGATTTAATTCTTTAGGAACAAGAAAAGGATATTATCAAGATAATAATGAAGATGCATTAATAATGTGGACGGAAAATATTTTTTACGATAAATTTAAAACAAGATTTGTTGAAAATAGAGAAAAATTAAAGAGTTTGATTGAAATAAAATGACAAAAAGAATTTCAAAACAATTAAATAGTTTTAAATATAAGGGAGAACCAATTAAAATAACATTTGGAACTCTTTTGTTGACAGCGTTTGGCGTTTTAATTCTTATTGTTGCAACTTTTACTCAAATAACATTTACGCATTTTCACATTCCGGTGGATATCTTTAACTTTTTTAATCAAGAACCGAGCGATTATGAAGTCATGCATCACATGACAAAAACTTACAGATACATTCCTCAAATTCCGGCTGTATTTTTTATTGTTGCGCTTTTGGGTCGGAAATTTGGAATTTTGGCTATTTCAGGCTATATTTTGCTTGGAATGTTTTTCCCGATTTTTGCACTTGGTGGTGGTGTAACGTATTTGTTTGAATATGGGTTTGGCTATATTCTTGCTTTCATTCCTGCAATATTCTTTTCCGGTACATTGCTCAAAGTAAAAACGGATTTTTTAAGAATAGCTCTGTTATCAACGCTAGGTGTTTTGGCAATTCATGTTTTAGGTATTTTATATATGTTATTTGTTGCCACATTAAGACATTCTCCAATGGATTTAGTATCCAGCTGGATTGCATCACAAAGTGGAGTTCAAATTCTTTATGATATGTTCTTTTCAGTGCTTGCAATATATTTAGGACGTATTGCTCGTAAGCTTTTTTGGATTATTATGTGTTAGTATTTTTTAGAATTTTTTATTTTCCATTGAATGAGTGTCAGAATTAGTATAGCTATAAAAAGAATATATGCTAAGGCGCAAGATTTACCAATATCAAAATATTCAAAAGCATATTTATAGATAGAATAAACCATAACATTTGTGCAGTTTTGAGGCCCACCTGAGGTCATAACATAGATTAAATCAAATACTTGGAATGAAGAAATTGCAGTTACTAGAGTTACAAAATATATGGTAGGTTTTAAAAGAGGTAATGTGATATTAAAAAATCTTTCTTTTCCGTCTGCACCGTCAATTTTTGCGGCTTCGTATAAATTTGCAGGAATTGTAGCAAAACCTGTCAAAAATAGAACAATATTGTATCCTATCAATTTCCATACTGAAATAAAAATAAGTACAGGCATTGCCAATTTTGTATCAAAGAGCCATTCAAAATGTTTTCCTAATAACACATTTATACCACCAATGTTTGGGTCAAATATCCATGACCAAACAATTGCAATAACAACTGCCGGTGTAATAAATGGTATAAAATAAATTGTTTTAAACCATTCAGCGCCTCTTAGTTTCGTGTTTAAAATATCTGCAATAATCAGTGGAATTATTACTGCTAAAATAGTTACAGATATTGCAAAAACCAACGTGTTTATAAAAATTTGTTTGAAAACAGGTTCTGTTAGAACTGATTTGTAGTTATCCAGACCAACGAATTTGATTTCGTTTAGCAAATCCCATTCCGTGAAACTCAATGCAAAAGAACAAATGATTGGAATTATAATAAATACAAGAATTCCAATTACTGCAGGAAGTACGAAACAAACTCCACAAATATCGTTTTTATAGCTAAACTTCATTACATAATTATAAGAAGATAAGAGGTGTTAGTAAAGTCCTAGTATATTTGTATTTTATACCGACGTTTTTTTTAACTTCTTTCTTTATTTTGCAAAAGAATTTTGGATGAATTTAATTTAAACCTAGAAGTTGAAACGTAAACTCTACCAGATCTTCACCGTTTGTTCCATTGTCATTTCCCAATCCTTCTGGAAATTCTGCTTTCGGTGGCATTGGTTTTAATTTTAATTCTTTATGAATTCTTTCTTTTGCAATTTTTGGAGTTTCACTTTCCTTAATAATTGTTATTGCTTTTTTGATATCATATCCTAATGACTTTCCTTTTGGTAAGGTAGATTCTGATTCATTTAAGCATTTTATTAAGATTTGTTTTATATTTTTCCCCCATGAATTGTTATTAATTTTTTCTGCTATTTCAATTCCAGTAATTCCCATTTCAGCCTTAAACCATGGAGTTTGAGAATGTAAGCCGTTTATATAGTTTTGTTTGGTGCAAAAATTTCCCCAGGTTTTGGGGAAGATATCGAATTTTTCTGAAAATTTCTCGTATAAATTAAGCCATTTTTGCTCCTCTACAAACATTTCTTTGTGTTGGTTTATAATTTCTTCACCACCAAGCATGTCTGTAAAATACTCAATAGTCGTATTTAAACGTTCTTCCAGTATCTTTTTGTATTTATCTGCACCTCCAAGTTTTGTTATGTTTCTAAAAGCTTCTTGTACAGTTACTTCATCTTTAGACGTTAATAATTTTATTTCACTTTCAGTTGCACCTAAAAACTTTTTAAAAGCATCATTATAAGTTGTATACCCCATTTTCTGAATAATTGTACTTGCAGTTTCGTTTAAATTCCGATTAGAAGTTTCTATTAGTTTAATTTCATCAAACGCATCAGATATTAAGAAACTATCCGAGTTGACTTTAGAATTATATTTTACAATAACACTGCCTCTAGGTAGTGTGACTATATCTTGAAAAAAGAAGTCATCTTGTATTCCGCCTATAACTTTTGCCTTTGGCATTCCTTGCACAGTTTCTTTAAAGGGTGCAATTATTGCGTAATCCATTGTGTTCCAAGCCCCACCCAATGCATGTTCTGTTACGGGTTTATTTAATGCAAAATGTATTGTTGTTCTTGCACATCCGGCACCTTCACTTGCTTTTGTTGCCAAATTTGTAGACAATATCTGCCCGTTTTTTGGATAATAGTTTGTCATATGAACAAGTACTAAGCTATTAGGATTAACCTGTGTCATAGAAAATTCCGGCTTTTTGCGAGCCCAGCTAAATAAACTTGTATCTGCTTTTATTAATTTTTTAGTAGTTTGAACAACATCACTTCCAATTTCAGAAGTATATTTTAAGCCACAAGTATTAATATTTATTGGTCTTGTCGCAAGAATACTTTTACCGCTTGTTCTAGTCCAAGCAATAATTTCTTTGCCAATAGTTGTTCCAACTTTTTCTAATCCCATAAAATATCCTAAAAATTTTCTATACTTATATAAAGTATTTTTCTTTTCAAAAATTGCTTTTCTCAGATAAATATTAAAAAATATTAAGTTTGCTAAACCTTAATAATTCATAAGTTGAAAAAGTAAGAATATAGTTTATAATATTTATAGATAGTCTTGATACGGTAAATCTTGCAACTGAGCCAATAGGCGACAGTGGTGGAGCAAGCCCACATAATCAAGACTATCTTTTTTTATTGATTAATATTTACGATATCTATCAACATTTAGTAAGTGTAAAGACTTAACAAAGTTCTCTTTTCTGTTCTTAGTTGTTTTAATAACTAATTTATAATATTTTTCATCTGCTTTAAATAAAATTACATCATATCCGCTTTTAGGTTTATAATATTTTGATGGAGATTTCACAATTGATGGAATTTTGATATTGAGTGATTAAAGTTGAGAAAGCTTGATTTATTTTGCTTATTAAGAATAATCCTCCGGATTTCCTGAATAATCAGCAATAACTCCGGCACCTTGCTCTTCCGGTAAATCAAGAACTTCATAGTTGCTCTTTGATTCTTTGTAAGCAAGAGCTCTCCTATTTAGTTCATCCATTGCCATTGGACCGGTCAAAACTTCTAAGACTTCTCCGTCCTTATCAAGAATCTTTAATCGAGGGATTTCAACTCCTTGAGGACTTTTGAATCCCATCAACATAATTGGTCCGTAATTTCCAAATCCGTCTTTTATTTCAAAATAAATTTCTTTTAAATTTTCATTATCAAGACAACTAAGTGCCACATTGTTACAAGTTTCTCTTTGAACCCAATCTTGCACAGTAGTTGTTTCATCAAGGAGTTCTTGTAACTGAGCTTTCGTAGCACGTACGTTCATGAATAAAGGATCTCCGCCTCTTCCTATTGCAGCCGGACCTAATTGTCTTGGTGCTTGGTATGAATAGTTTGCTTCGTCAATGATTTTTCTTTCTTCAGTCATAGTTGTACTCCTTATAGTTTGTATTACGGCATATTTTTTTGTAACTTTAGTGTTTGTAAGTATTTTGTTACAATTGTTTACAAAAAAATATCATTGCGATATGATTTTGGTATGTTACCAAAAGCTTATAGACTAAAGAAAAGGGTTGCATTTAGTGCGACTTATAGAACTGGAGTTTCCTATCATAAAGGTGGAATTACCGTTTTTTGCGGGAAAAAGAAAAGAGAAAATTTTCCGACAAAAATTGGCTTTGTTGTAAGTAAAAAAATACACAAGCGAGCAGTTCGTAGAAATCGAATAAAAAGGCTTATGAGAGAAAGTTTGCGAATCCAAATAAAAAATAATTTAAATTTTGATACTCCTTATATGTCTTTGATATTTGTTGCTTCATCAAAACTTTTGGATAAAAATTTCGCAGAAATTGATATTGCAATGAAAAAACTTATGAGTATTATTGCCAATGCTTGATGGATTTTTAACACCTGCATTAAGAGATATTGATTATTTAGCGCCAACAGCGCCTTATCCACGTTATCCGTCCGGAATAACTATTCATGAAAACCCTATTTACAGATATTCTGTTCCAACTGATGAACAACCCGTTTTGATTATTAAAGATTATATTCCTGATTATAATGGAAATTTCATTAATCCAGGGTATTATAAGCTTGCATTATCAGATGACAGAGAGTTCCTTTATTTGATAGAATCAGGTGACTTGATTGCTGTTATACCAGTTTTTAAACTGGCAGAAAATGAATCAGAATTAAGAAAATATCGGGATAAAAATAAAGAACTCACAAAATCCGAAAAAAAAGCAGTTGAAAAAGAAGAGAAAAAGAAAAAACGTGAAGAAAAACGACAAAAGATTATAGAAGCAAAGTATGCTAAAACGGGTTCAACATTGCCGAACAAAGAATATGTTCACATGGAAGCAACTATTGATTATGTAAAGGATGGTGGCTATTACCTTATCCGTTATGAGAAAGGATTTATAAGGGCTTGGGGTGCAATAAAAGTTACGAATAATAAGTAGCAATTATTTATTTTTGTTAAGTGTTAAGCTTGACACTAGGTCGCTGTTCGTGTTTAAATGGTACTTGTATAAATAGTATTAGATAGGTAGATTGTCTCTAAAACTTCTTAAGAAGAAGTTACAATCCCTCAAAAAGAAAGGAAGAACTATGTACGCAATAGTCGAAACAGGTGGTAAACAATACCAAGTTGAAGAAGGACGTTACGTTGATATCGAATTAATTGGCGAAGAAGCTGATGCGAAAGTTGTTTTCGATAAAGTTGTTATGATTGTTAACGGTGCAAAATCAAAAGTTGGACAACCTTATGTTGCAAATGCAAAAGTAGAAGGTACTGTTCTAAAAACTGATAGAGCAAAGAAAATTATCGTTTACAAACAAAGACCTAAAAAAGGTTACAGAAGAAAATATGGTCATAGACAAGGCTTTGCAAGAGTTATGATTAACAAAATCAGAACAACTGCTTCTAAAAAGGCTACAGAGGCTACTGAAGCATAGGAATATGCCCGTCCATTTTGAACGGATATGACGAGGGTTGGCTATTAAGTAGTTATAACCAATGTCAACCGACCCGAGGCACACAAACCGGCACGAATTAGCTGGTAGTAGATACAGTAGAGGTTGACTGGTAGTAATAAAATAATTAAGTAATTAAGACCAATGTCAACCGACCAAATAGTATAAAAGAAAAATAAAGGAGATATAGAAATGGCACATAAGAAAGGTATGGGTTCTACCCGTAACGGTCGTGATTCCGAAGCGAAGCGTTTAGGCGTTAAGAAGTTCGGTGGCGAAATCGTTAAAGCAGGAAACATTATCATTCGTCAAAGAGGAACAAAAGTTCATCCTGGAAACAATGTTGGTATCGGTTCTGATGATACTTTATTTGCTCTTATTGATGGAAAAGTTCAATTTGAATCTCACAGACGTGATAGAAAACAAGTTTCAGTTTACGCTGTATAGGATTAAATTACAAAACAAAAAAGCAGTTGCAACAAATGCGACTGCTTTTTTATAGTTAAATTTTTGCATATAAAAAGAGTCTAAAACCAATAATTATTTGATTCTAGACTCTTATAAATGGTCGGGATGACACGATTCGAACGTGCGACCCCTTCGTCCCAAGCGAAGTGCGCTACCAAACTGCGCTACATCCCGATCTTTTAGTACTCAACAACTTGAAGTTGACATCCAAGCCTTAGCGAAGTGCTACCTCTCCTCGGAAGATACTTAATCTTCCTCGTCGGCAGTAAAACTACAACGGCTCCGCTCGAAAAACCTGCTCACATTCGCCTATGCGAACGTGACACCGTTTTTCTCGACTCCACCTCGGGTGCTCACGCACCCTCGTCTTGCCCTGTGCTCGCCGCAAGGCACTGCGCTACATCCCGATTTTTCAAGTTGTATATATTCAATTTTCAAAATTTAAGACAACTCATCAGCATTCCGACAAGTGCATGTATATGTTATAATAAACAAAATTAGAAATCAAGTATTTCTTTTAAATTGGTGGTATAATGATAACACTATGACGAATCTGTTGATTAAAAACACTGAATCTGAATTAAAATCTGATGTTACAACATGTGCGAACATGCTTGTAAGGACTCTTTGCGACCTTGGTGTAGATAGTGTTTTTGGTTACCCAGGAGCTTCTGTATTAAGTGTTTATAATGAACTTTCACAGATTGATACTATAAAACATTACCTTGTTCGTCATGAGCAGGCGGCTGTTCATTCAGCAGAAGGATATGCCCGTGTCAGCGGTAAAGTTGGAGTTGTGCTTGTAACTTCAGGTCCTGGGTTTACAAATACAATTACAGGAATTGCAAATGCGTATGCAGATTCAACGCCATTGGTTATTTTAGCAGGAGATGTTCCTTCCAATAATGCTACAGGCAAGGTTTTTCAAAAAGTCGACATTCTTTCTATGACAAAAACTTGTTCAAAAAAAAATTATCTTGTTTCTTCAAAAGATGATATAAGACAAGTTGTTAAAGAAGCTTTTGAAACTGCAAATTCAGGAGAAAGAGGTCCTGTTGTCATAGCTCTACCTAGAAATATCCTTGAATCAAAATATGTTCAAAAAGTTTCAAAAGATTTACATAAGAAAAAAGTTCAACAGATAAATGAAATTGATTTTGAAAAAACTATTAAAATGTTAAATTCAGCTAAATCTCCGTTGTTGCTTCTTGGTGGGGGTGCGGTTGATGCGGTTGAAAATATTAAAGCATTTGTTTCAAAGACAAACATTCCTGTTGTTTCAACTCTTATGGGGATAGGAGCATTTCCATCTACAAATCCATTGTATCTGGGAATGATTGGAATGAATGGCGTATATTCGGCTAATCTTGCATTGAATCATTCAGATTTTATTCTTGCACTTGGGGTAAGTTTTTCTGATAGGTCAACTTGTAAAAAAGAAAATTTTGCTCAGAATGCAAAAATTGTAAGTGTTAATACTAAAAAAAATGTTTCAAATTTTGAACTTGAAGTTTGTGCTGATTCGAATCTGTTTTTAGAGGGACTTTTGACTCGAATTTCTGAAACAGATAATTTTACTTTATGGCAAAAACAAACAAGTCTTATAAAACAGGAAAATGCACAAAAAATACACAATTCAGAATGTTTACATTCTTCCTGTGTTTTAGAAGCAATCTATGAATATACAAAATCTTTTGAGCCGGTTGTTGTTACAGATGTTGGTCAACATCAAATGCTAACTGCTCAGTTTTTTAATTTTAATAAACCAAAGAAATTTATAACATCAGGCGGACTTGGAACAATGGGATTTGGACTACCAGCGGCTATAGGAGCTCAATTAGCGAATCCGGATTCACTTGTTTTAAATATAACCGGCGATGGCTCTTTTCAAATGAATTTGCAGGAACTTGCGACTTGTCGTGAGCACAATATTCCAGTAAAAATTATTATTATGAATAATGGATATCTTGGAATGGTGCGTCAAATGCAAGATAAAATTTATAATAAAAGATATCAAGTTGAAATGATAAATCCGGATTTTACAAAAATTGCAGAAGCTTATGATCTGTTTGCAATACGAGTAACAAAGTCTGATGAATTAATTCCTGCTTTGGAAAAAGTAATTTTGCATAAAGGAACTGCGATTATTGACATATCAATTGATTCCTTTGAAGAAATATAAAACAACTTGAAATTTGCTATTTTCTATTAAATTTATCCATTTCAACGGTTGGAGAATTCCCCTTGAATGCAAATCCCTTTGCAAAATATAGTGCACTTATTGCGTTACAGATATTTCCTATAACGTTTAGTGTGGTTTTTGTTTTTCCAAACTTTTTGGGTAAAGCTCCTGAAATTCCAAGTAAACCGAATCCTCCCATAATCCATAAATATGCTTTAAAAATTCCTCGAGGAACTGCAACGCAGTCATTAATATCATCTTGATTTCGAATTTCGCCTAAAAATTTATCAATCAATTCAGGTTTCTTAGATTGTTGTTGAACTGTTGTATTTTTAAAATTTTGATTTGTTTGGATTCTTGAAATATTCATATTATTACTAAAACCTATCAAAAAATTTTTTGCTAATGATTGCAAATATTTCTAATTGATTTAATCATATCATCCAAAATGTTTAAAGTATTAGAGTTTGGTTGAATAAGTAGGTTCGTAATATTTTCTTCAAATTTATCCGGTAAAATTTTACAATTATTTTTTGCGTATGAAATTAATCGTTTCTCTCCGGAATGTAGTATTTCATTAACTGCAAAAATAATATCAAAATAACTTGCTAAAAAAGCCGAAATCCTATGATTTAAACTAACAATATCGTTTCGTTTGATAGCTTTTTCAATTTGTTCATAATAAGAAGCAAAGGGTTTATCTTTCAATAACATTAAATTTCGTTTTATTATATTTTGTTTTAATTCGTTTGGATAAGGAGTGTTAATTTTTTGTTTTAAATTATACAACCAGTTATCTTTGTCATAAATAATTTTAAAATTTTTTAGTGTGAATAAGAATGCTGTTGTATAACCATTTGATGGATAATGCTTAATCCAAACATTGTTTGTTATATCCTCAAACCATTGTACATTCCAAAACATGCAATCAATTTGTCGATTTAAACTATCTACAAAATATTCATCTCCAGAACCAAAATATTCGCCTCCGATTTCATATTTTGAGGAATATTTTTTTACCAGAAGTTCTCTTTTAGAAATTTGAATATCGTTTTCTACAAATACATATAAATCAATATCAGAGTAATTATCCATTGTGTTAGCTGAAGTTGAACCGCCAATAGCAATAGCTCTTACTTCCGGAAAATTTTTATATGTTTCTATTATTTCATCAAAAGCAGTAGTCATAGCTTTATTTTATATAAATTTTTATAAAAAAGTAATAAGGTATTTGAAGTATATTTTATTACCCCGATTAATGTATTTTAAAATATAATTAAAATAATATAATAAAATAGAAGAAAGGAGCTTTAGTTATGGAAATTAAAATTGTAAATAATGCAATGGATGTTGAATGTGATGTGCTTGTTGTAAATAAATTTGAGGGAGAAAATACAACAAGTTCATTGGCAAATACTCATGCTGTTCAAGAAGATAATTTTGAAGGAAAGTTTGGAGATACATATTTGCTCCCGACTTATGGACAAGAAAAACATAGAAAAGTTCTTGTAATCGGTTTTGGCAAAAAGTCTGAATTTAATCCAAATAAATTAAGAGAAGTTGTTGCTAAATCAATAAAGAAAGCAATGCAAATAGAAGCAAAAATAGTTGCGTTTAAGCTTGATGGTGTTGAATTTGATTACTCAGAACAATTTACCTTTGGGGTAAAAATTGCAGATTATGCTTTTGATAAATATAAATCAGAAAAAAAAGACAACCATGTAAAAGAAGTTTTTGTTGAAGCAAATGAAGAAACTGTAAGAAAATCAGAAAAAATTGCTGATGCAATGGCATTTACAAGAAATCTTGCTAATGAGCCGGCACAATTTGCAACCCCAACAGAACTCGCTTCTATTGCTTGTGATTTAGGCTTGGAAACAAAAATTTATGATAGAGAAGAATGCGAAAAAATGGGAATGGGTGCTTTCTTAGCAGTTGGTCGTGGTAGCTCTCAAGAACCAAAATTTATTCACATGAAATATTCTACTCAAAATCCAAAGAAAAGAATTGCTATTATTGGGAAAGGTATAACTTTTGATGCTGGCGGACTTGATATCAAACCGGCTTCATCAATGCTTACAATGAAAGATGATATGTCAGGCGCTGCTTGTGTTTTAGGGGTGATGAGTATTTTGAGAGAACTTAATCCGCAAGTTGAAGTCCACGGAATTATTGCAGCTTGTGAAAACATGCCAGGGTGCAGTGCTTATAAACCTGGGGATATTCTTACTGCAAAAAATGGCAAAACAATAGAAGTCGATAATACAGATGCAGAAGGTCGTTTAACACTGGCAGATGCACTTTGTTATGCTTGCGAACTTGGTGTTGATGAAGTAATTGACCTTGCTACACTTACAGGTGCTTGTATGGTGGCTCTAGGCTCTCAAGCAGCCGGTATTATGGGCAACGATGATGAGTTGGTTAAAAATCTTATAAAAACTGCTGATAGAAGTGGCGAAAGATACTGGGAACTTCCTATGTGGGATGAATATTTCGATAGTCTAAAATCAGATATTGCAGATATGAAAAATACAGGCTCTCGTTGGGGTGGTGCTTCAACAGCCGGAGTATTCCTCAAAAAGTTTGTTAAAGATGTTAAATGGGCACATATTGATATTGCCGGTACTGCATTTTTGGAAAAACCTCAAAAAGAACTTTGTAAAGGTGCTTCCGGTGCAGGAGTTAGGACTTTAGTAAATTACATATTGGAACAATAAAATAGTAGAGGATGACTTTTTAGTCATCCTCTCTTTTTATACACTATTGTCCCGAATAATTTAACATAAATTCTACGCTTTCAGGATGACAGGTTTATTTATACCTATAAAATTTATCTCGGACAATAGTATTTTTAATAGCAAAAAATTCTTTTACAAGTTTTCATCTAATTATGATAGAACCAATAACAGTCGGAAAACATAAAATACCACGATATATTTATCACCTAACGACACAAAAAAACTATAATTCAATGCTCAAAGATGGATTTCTTAAGCCTTCAGAGGATACTTTTTGCAGAGATGGTGTTTTTTTCTTTGAATTGATTAACTTCTTTAAGCGTTGGAAATCTCATTCAGATTGGGGCGGAACAAATTTACAAATGGATTTAATTAATCAAGTTAAGAAACATTTTTCTGATGGATTAGTGTTGTTAAAAATTCCAACAGAGAACCTCAACCATGAGAAGTTAAAAATAAGAAGTCAAAATAGACTTTTTTCTTGGTTTTATAAAAATGAATGCGCAGTAGACAAAATCAAAAATTCCGAAACTAATAGAGCCAACAAATTTCTTCGAGTTAAGAAACTATTATATTCAACAACAACTGAACAATGTGCTAATCATATATGTGAAGGCTCTTCTGCGCAAGACTCTTCTCTTTTTAAAAAACGAAAAGAAGCTATTGAATATATTTATCAAGATAATATACCAATTGATAAAGTTGAAAAATTAGGTGAAATCGAAGCATATTTGATTAGATTTTTTATAAGAGATAAAAAGGAAAATCCTATTAAAAATATATTTTTAGAACTTCTTAAAGGGTATAATGAACAAAAAGGTGCTGAACTTTTAAAATAAAAATGAACATTCTTTGTACTTGATTCGTTATATTTTCAAGAAACGGAGGTACAATATGAAAAAGATTCTTTCAGTTTTGAGCTTGGTAGCGATTTTGGGGTTAACAACTCCTGCTTTTGCGGCACCTCATGGTGGGGCTGGTAACATGCCTCCACAAATGGGTGGCGGACAACATATCCATGCCGGCGCACACCATAGACCAAGTATGGCTCCACCGCATCATGGACATCGAGGTGGTGTAGTGATTAACGCAGGTTGCCCCAGGCATAGCTATTGGAGCAGTTGCCGGACTGGTTATTGGGGCAACAATTGGTGCGATTATCGATTAGGCTGGTGTGAACCTTGTCCTCCGCCACCTTATAGACCACATGCAGGTGTTTATTTCCCTGTCGGAGGAGCGAGTGTGTCTATACATTTTTAATCGTTTGTTTTTTGATGTTTTATTTGAGAAGGACTATTGTGATTCTGATGAATTTTGTAAAACCAAGAAGGATGACGGTTTAGTCATCCTTCTTGGTTTAATGTAAAATAAAAATTGATTAAAGTATTTTATTTTTTATCCCCAGAAGTTTTAAGAGAAAAAATTTTATGTAAATTTATTTGTTTTTTATTTTGTTGTACAGCTTTGATAATAAGTTTTAATAAATTATGCTTATACTTAGTATGACTGGCATTTGACGAGCAAAAAACAGTAGACAAATTCTTTTTGTCGATGTTATTCAAATTAGAACAAAATGCATTGATATATTTATTTACATCAAGTGCTGAAAATTCTATTTCAAAACCTGATAAACGGTTTTTTATTTCACAAGTGAAATCCAGTACACCTTTTTCAATTTTATTATACAATTGACTTCTATAAATTTCTTCTTTAGTAGGATTTTTTATATATACAGGTTTTAAATCAATAAAATCTATTACTGGCAATTCAGGACTTGTAAGACAAAATTCTATAATAGTTGTTATTATTGTTATGTCATTAGGATTATTCGCCCAAGTTTGATATTTTATTTGCCTTTCTCTTGCACACTCTGGTTTTGTTACTATAGAATAAAGTCCCTCAATATCTTTTCCAATAGTTTCTTTTAGTAATGATTGTGCTGAAAATGTTGCAGCACCAGTATCTATAACTACTATATTTTCATTAGCATCAATCCCATTTGATATCAAATAATTTTTATACATTGCTTTTTTGTCATTTGCTTTATTTTGTAAAATCGGACGATTTTTTGCAATATAATCTTCTTTTTCTTTGAATGAACTAAAGGCTTTCTTTTGTCCAATTTCTTCATTTATTATATTTATTAAAACATCTGCATTGTGTTCATCTCCGTAATCCAAAAGGATTCTAGCTCTCAAAATTCGTTGAGCATATACATAAAAAGTTTTTATATTATTTTGTGAGGATAATAACATATCAACGACTTTTTTTAATAAGAATCCATCTCTTGCTACGAATAATAATTCTTGGTAGTTAGCTTTAAATGTTTTGTCCAATATAAAGCGTGCGAAACCATAAGTAATAACACCTGCAATGTAATAACCAAAGTTTTCCCAATATTTGTTATTTTTAAATAATTGTTTATTTTGTACAAATTTATCAGCTAAAGTTGCTAGTATTAAGCTTATTTCGAGGCTATTTGGGTTATTATTGTACAAATTCTTGAATCTTTTATTTTGCCTGTTTGCAAAAAAGATATCCGAATTCTTTTTAATTTGATATGTATGAATCCCTAACTTTTTAGGCTTTTTTATATCAGAAATTCTAGAATCACCAATATGCAAGACTTTATCTGTTTTAATTTTTTGCTCACTTAAAAATTGTTTGAATAAATTTCCGGTATACTTTGCCAGACCATATTCATTTGATAAGTATAACTTTTGGTAACCTGTAAATCCATTTTTTATTAAAATTTTTTCCAAAAAGTCTTTAGGTAGGTACATATCAGAAATTATGTATATTTTTTTGTTATTTTCTTTCGCAAAATTGTATATTTCTTTAACTTTGTTATTAGGTCTTAAAAGGTTATACTCAAAATCTAATTCAACATATTTTAAGTCTCTATATTTTTCACTTACAAACTTATAAATTTCATCAAATGTTATGTCTTCTTTTGATGAAATAAAACGGGCATTGCATTCTGCATTATAACGATTTTCTGCAAAACCTGTTCGATTTGTATATTTTTCAACATGTTTTAATAAATCATAAGGATTTATATAAGGTCTGATTAGTAATGTATCAAAAATATCAAATGAGATTACATCGTGTTTTAAAATTAGTTTTTTAAGCTTTTGCATTAATCACTCCTCGTTTATAAAGAATTCAAAATTTTTAGTAATTCAGATTGTTTTGCTTCTATTACATTAATTTTTGATTGATAATGTTCAATTACATTATCAATTAATTCGTCAGTTATTACTTGCATTCGGATATCTAATGGATTAGGATAATCAATATTATAAGCGGAATAATAGTCTTTAAATTTATAATTATTACCATAAACATTATCGCTTAATAGGATTTGTATATTTGGAATATTATAACTATCTGCAAATATTAAACCATGCAAAGAAGATGAAAATATACATCTACATTTATTTATTTCACTGAAAAATGAGGCACAATCTTGTTGTACATTTATAAATTTAAAATTATATTTATTTAAATTTATATTATTAAATAAAAAATCGGATTTTTTATCATTATAATGAGGAATAATACCCAAATCATAAATTTTATTTGTATTTTTTATTGGATATATTTTTGATGCGAGAATTCCTAAATCAGCCAACACTGGTTTTGAAAATACTACATCGTTAAAATTTATAAGTCTTCCTAAAGACAATTTCCCTCTTATTGCAAGGATATTTAATTTGCGAATAGTTTTTTCAAAATCTCTTTCTTTTTCAATAAAACCGGTCCCGACAACATTCACTACTGTTGAATTCGAAAGATATTTATTTGAATTCTTTGGTACAACAACATTATCCAAATTAGAACCAACTAATAATGTATTGCAATTGCTATATTTAACTTTTTTATATGGAATTTTTAATTTTTTTAATAAAAAAATGTTAAAATCATCTCCCACATTTCGACAACCACTACAATATGCAATCCTTAATTGCCTAAAATTTTTAATATTTTTTTTGCATGTTAGAAATGTGTGTTTAATTAAATATGAATAAAAATTTCTTGAATTTATAAATGCTCTAAAATCCTTTTCAAAATAAATATTGTTGCAAATCAAGGAATGTTTTTGAGCAAAATCATGTACCAAATTAAAAATTTTAACTTTATTCTCTATACTAAAGTTTGAATGTAAAAATCTTATGTTATAAGGTTCATTATGAATAAATGCTAATAGATTATCTTTGTTGTTATCCCAAAGGGAGTATTCATCATAAAATTTTTCTAAAATTTCAAACCATTTTGGAATTTCATTTATAATTTTTTCTCCTTTTATTCGGGCTTCACTTGAAGAATCATGTTGTCTGTAAATGTATTCTGCATCAGGACAGAATGTTATGTGTTGTGCAAGTATCAATAATTGATGACTAAATAAACCGTCTTCACAAGGTTGCATTCCTTCTATAAAACGGATTTTTGGATGCTTCTCTAGAAACATACGACTTACTGCAAAGCCCCACGTTGGTAATGCACCTATTAATTCTATTTTTTCTCTTACAAAAGATTTGCCAACTATAATCAAATCTGAATGAAAATTAGACACACTCAAAGCAATTTTTTTAAGAAAATCTTTTTCAATAGTATCATCGCCATCTAAACAAAAAATATAGTCTCCGCTAGAATTGGCTATTCCATAGTTTCTTGCAATTGCCACTCCTTCATTTACTTTTTTTATGTATCTGACTCTTGAATCAGATAAAAATGATTTACAGATTTGTTCAGAATTATCAGGAGAACCATCATTTACCAAAATTAACTCAAAATTTGTAAATGTTTGATTTAAAACACTTTCAATACACTCCTTTAAATATTTTTCTACATTGTAAATTGGTACAATAACAGAAAATTTAATCATTTAAAATCCTTTCAAAATTTTCTAACGATTGATTCTTTATTTCTTCAACTTTATTTTTTAAATTTTCTTGTAATATTATATATTCATTTTTGTTTATCTCAATTGCATTTTTCATTGCAAGATTCAAGTCTGAATTATCTTCATAAACAATAGAATCAGCATTCGTAAAGTCATATATATTAGCAAAAGTTTTATGAATAATACACGGTTTTAAGAATCCGTAAACTAGCTGGAATGTTCCGCTTGTGCCATCTTTTTTATATCTATCATGTTCTTTTATTGTAGGATCTAACAACGGTAAAATGAAATCAGCTTTTTCAATTTCGTTAAACATTGTTTGATAATCAACTCGTCCTAAAATATTGAAATATGGTTGTATCTCTACCGGTAATTTTTCTAAATTTCCTCTTCCTATAATTGTAATTTTAAAATTCGTTATTCCGGAAGAGTGTAATTGCTTTACAGAATCAATAAGTAATGTTGCATTTCTTCTTGTGGTAGATAATTCTCCAATAGAAATAAAATTAGTAATACCATTTTTATTATTTCTTTTTATATTTTTTCTAAAATAATGAGCATTAACAACAACATTTTCCAATTCTGCATTTTTAGAAGGATTTGCCAAAATTATTTGAATATCATTTTGAAAATCTTTATACTTGTCAATATGGTGTTGTAAGTAAATATTTGGCTTTTTACCACTCTTAACTTGTTGGTAATATTCTGATAAATCAAATCCATCAAGTGACCACTTTTTATTATGAAAATATATTCTTTTTGAATTGTATAGAATTCTTTCATATTCGGAAAAATCATAAGTCTTATAAATTTTATCAAAAGTTTTTATGCTACATTCAAAAACTCGTAAATTAGGTAATTTAATATTTTGAAAAATTCTTTCGGCTTTCCCTCTTGTTAAAACATCAACATTATATCCTAAATCTGTACAGTATTTACATAATCCGAGTATTGTTTCAAAATGGCAGTTATTAAATTCAATTATTAAAATAGTTTTGGGTTTAATCTCTTTGTTCATAAAATGCAAGTACATTTTGGGGTCAAAAAAATATTTTATCTTCAATGTCACTCCTAAAAAATTAATGACAAAATGTCTATTATCTTGTGATAATGAAAATAATTTTTTGAGAACTCTTCTCTGCACGTTTCCCACTATAAACACACTCCTTCTCTGAAACCTAAGTTCATAACTACTCTTTTTTACTTTCTGGAAAATTCCTCTTTTTACATTACTTCTTTTTGAGATTGAATATCACATTTTTATCATTTTGTGACCTTGGAGTAAAAATGCGACTATATCTGAATTGTAGCCATGTGAATTCATCAAAAAAGCAAAGGAAGATAACATTTTTTAATAAACAAATATACCCAATTTTGTTTGTGTTATTATGGGTTTGAGCAGTTTAAAAAATGCTATCGTCACAAAATGATAAAAATGTGATATATACAAAATGTTATCTTCCCCGTTGCAAATATTTTAGGCTATAAAACAAAGTTGTTGTAACTCTCGTCAATTTGGTATTGTTCTATTCCAATGTACCTTACACCCCCTTTGACAGAGTCAATCGGGGTTGGAATCCCAATAAAAAAACTCTCCGAAGAGAGTCTTTTAAAACGCGCTTGGAGACTGTGCCGAACAAAAGCTGACTAAATGTCAGGTTTTGAGAGAGGTAGAACCCCCTTTGACAGAGTCAATCGGGGTTGGAATCCCAATAAAAAAACTCTCCGAAGAGAGTCTTTTAAAACGCGCTTGGAGACTGTGCCGAACAAAAGCTGACTAAATGTAAAGTGACACATGAAATGCGAAAGTGTGACAGATGAAATGCGAAATTTGGAAGAGTTAATTTATACTCATAGGTTTTAAATCTACAAAATAACTTGTTTTGTTATTCTTTTGGTAGAAGATTCTTCTATAAGAAATTTTTTCTTTTACCCAAGGTATTAATTCCTCAAAAATTTCTTTAGTTACTTGTCCTTTCATTTCCAAACTAACAGGAACTTCCCAATCTTGAATTCGATATCCATTTGCAAGTAATTCTTCTTTTAAATTGTTTTCATCTGCATTATATTTTTGACAGTATTCTTTAAATAAATCCTCTCTTAATAGTGTTTGATTAATAATAATTTGTCTAATATATTGTATTGGTTCATCTGGAAACAAATCTAAACCTTTATTAAAACTATTATAAATTCCATGCGAAATTGCTCTATCGCAAGGCAAGTCAATTTTTCTAAACTTTGAAATTAAATTGCTGTCAGCATTGGCATCAACAGCCATTGCCATTTGTTTTAAAGGTCTCAAAACCCCTTGAAAACCTACAGCTGTTAGCCCCTTATCTAACATTACTAAATTAGCAAAATTTGCAACATAAAGAACAGGTTTGCACTTTTCTTTTTCGAAATCATCAATAGGATAATATTTACCATTTAGGCATTTTGTATATGCAAAAAACAAAGCTGTTCTAATATCCTTTGTGACATCTAAATAATTAGTTGAAAATTCATAGTGTTGTGCAATCGCATCTAAATCGATTTCTAAAGGATGCCCCATTAATCTAAGATTAGGAAGAAATTTGTAATAAGGAGTTTTACAAAAAGCTCTCTTAAATTCTTCTCTTTTAATATATTCTATGCAATGTTTAGTAGGATTTTTGCTTTTGTCTATTCGTAAAAAATTAGGAGAAAGTTTTTCGTAATGATTATTTTGCCCCCTAAATAAAGTTGGCGAGAATTCATTTCCCAATACTATTTTTGTTGTTCCTTTTTCTGTTTGAATTGCATATCCTAATTTTGTTAAATCTTCCTCCATACCGAAATTATGCATATAAGATTCATTTAGAGTTACTAATTTCGACATATTAGCTTGCATCGTATAATGTTCAAGAGTTACTAAATCGTAATTTGTACAAGTGGGTACTAAAACTAGATCATTTTTATTTATAAATTTGCGAAAAGCGAGCCATCCATTTAACAATTTTATAACCACTTTAAACTTTGAAATATCCCTGAATACCAGTCTTTGGAAATCTCGTTGCCAATAGATATTTCCTATTTCCGTGTTTAATTCTTCTGTTATTTCATTAACCATTTTTTGAACATTATCGCCATCATAGAATTTTAAAAGTTTTGTGTTTTTGCCTAAAAATTTGTGATAATAATTTACATCTTCCATTAATCTAAAAAGAATATAAATCCCCATATTGGTTTTAAATAAGATTTGAGGAATATGCTTGTCTAGCTGAATTTGAATCATATGTAAAACATCAGGATGTACAAGTTCTTTTCCATCAAAAAACTTTAACTGATTGTTAAAAGCCCTTATATCACCAAAAATATCCTCTGCTGTTCTTAAAAATTTTAAAATTAAATTACAAATCATTGGTTCATTTTGAACTGTAAACGCGTAATTGCCCACATTAATACCAAAAATCAATGGTGGTGGTGCAAATTCTGTAACAACATGTTGCGCGTTTTCGATTGAGTGATTTGCAAGAAAAATTTTAAGCCCATTTTCTTTATTCTTAATCATTTGTCTTATTCCGATAAGATGTTGAAAACACTCATATGAAACCGAAAGAAGAAAGTTTAGTCCTTCTGTTTGCAGTTTTATTGTACTTCTTCTTTCAAGATTTTTTTTTATAACGAAGTAAAAAGAAATGATTAAAACGCCTGTTATTAAAAGTGTAAATCCTAATTTTAACATTTTATTTTCCCCTGTATTAGTGATTCTGAACAACCTCGAAATCCAATATATTTATCAAGAAATGGTATTATTTCATCATCAATTTCTCTATTCATACCATAAATTAAATGTTCGTATATGCCATATTTTATATCAGTTAAGGAATAGCCCAATCTTATTATTTCTTTCAGCATTTCTTTTTCACTTAAACTATTTTCATTGCAGTAAATTTTAAAATATTCTTCATTCAAAGTTTTTCTGTCTTTTACTTCATGAGCAAGAATTCCTGTAAAATCCAATGGGAAAATCGAAGCACCTTTTTGATACTTTTGATAAATTTCAAAGGAAAAAGCTGGACTTTTAGGAAGTATTATTTTTTCAAAAAGCGGTTTAATAATATCTTCTTTAGTTATTCGTATTGCCATTGCTTTTTGAAGATAAGGTCTTAATAATGCTTGAAATCCAATTAATTTTATATCTTGAGGACATTGTTCATATAATTTCTTTAAATTGCCAATGTATAATGTTGGGTGATATTCTTCAAAATCTGTAATTGGATAATATTTACCATTTTCTTGATAGGTATATGCAAAAAACATTGCAGTTAATAAATCTTTGGTTATATCAAGATAATTTGAAATAAATTCATAGTGTTGAGCAACAGCCTCTAAATCAAATTTGAATTTGCAGTTTAAAACATTAAATTTTTCACATCTTTTATAATAAGGGGTTTCTTTGAATATCTGAATAAATTCTTGTTTTTTTATAAAATCAATACAATGTTTGATACGATTATCAAGGAGTGAAAAATCATACCTTAAAGCACTTGGCACAAAATGCTCATAATCCTTGTTTTCACCTCTGTATATAAATGGATTAAATTCATGTCCGAAAACTATCCCAAAAGTATCTTTGGAAGTGGCAACATAAGAACCTGCAAAACGATATGGATCAGTATATCCACCCCAAGCATCAACTTGAGAAATCGCATAAGAGGGCTCATTTAAACCAAACATATAAGCATTTATGTCCATTAAGTTTTTGCCTTCATTCTGCTCAGTTGCGGGATTTACTATTATTTTATAACCATTTTCATCATATCCTATCATTTAATTCCTCTTAAATTTTAATTTGTAATTGTATTTCTTTAGAGCAGGAAACCGCTATGTATTGATTTATTGTTGGTAGTCTATTGAAACTAAGATCTCCAACAATTGCCAGATTTCTCCTTACGTAGATATTTCCTGTTTTTTGAACTGCATTTCATAAAGAGCTTTGTATTGCCCGTTTTCCATAGACATCAATTCTTCATGAGTGCCGAGTTCAACGAGTTCACCCTCATTTATAACGGCAATTCTATCTGCATTTTTTATTGTTGAAAGTCTATGAGCAATAATAAATACTGTTCGATCTTTCATTAAATTATCCATTGCTTTTTGAACGATAGCTTCTGATTCGTTATCTAAGGCAGAAGTTGCTTCGTCTAATATTACAATCGGAGCATTTCTTAACATCGCGCGAGCTATCGCAACTCTTTGTCTTTGACCGCCTGATAGAGTTAAACCTCTTTCGCCAAGCATTGTATCTAAACCGTCAGGAAGCTCAGAAATCAAGTCCTGTAAATGAGCTGATTTTATGGCAGACATAAGCCCTTCTGTTGTTGCATTAGGATCTCCCATCATAATATTTTCTTTTATTGTTCCTGAATACAAAAAATTATCCTGAAATACCATTGATATATTATGACGAAGAGATTTTAGAGAGAATTTTCTTATATCAACATCATCTATCGTTATTGAGCCTGATTTAATGTCATAAAAACGAGGAATTAAGTTCACGAGTGTTGATTTACCACCACCCGAATTACCAACGACTGCAAGAGTTTCATTCTTAGTAACAGTTAAATTTAAATCCTTTAACACGGGCTGATTGGGTACATATTCAAAATTAACATTCTTAAATTCGATTTTATTATTTAATCCATTGAGTTCAATCGGATTGTCGCAGTCTTTAATTGCAGAATCTAAATCAAATAATTCAAATACTCTGCCCATAGCAACAAAAATATTTTGAATTCCTGTTAGGGTATTTCCTAAAGTCTTTACAGGTTTATACAATAGCAATAGAGATGTCACAAATGATGCGAAAGAGCCAGCAGTCATTTGACCTGAATTAATAAGATAAGTTCCAACACCAAGAACTGTCGCAATTCCAAAAGATGCTATTAAATACATTAAAGGTGACATCCATCCTGCACGTTTATACAAAGACATATTGATATTAAAAGATCTCCATACTTGATTTCTAAAATATGCATCTTGTCTCTCTTGCAGTTCATAAGCAGCCATTACTTTATTGCCAGAATAGGTTTCGTTAATATTTGTTGTAATATTACTTCCAATTACCATATTTTTATTAGAAGCTTCTTTTATTCTTTTTCTAATTAGAATAACAGGAATGAATGCCACACATAAAACCAAAACCCCTATAAAAGCCAATTTCCAAGAACTGTATAGCATTACAGCAATTAACCCGAGCGCCCCGCATAAACTTGTTGTAATTGTCTTAACATTATCAACTATGCCTGCGGAAGCAGTTCCGGGATCGCCCATATATCTGGAAATAACAATACCTGAAGAATTGTCGTCAAAAAACTGTGGATGCATGTGAATTAATCGTTTGAACAAATCAAATTTAACATCATTTGTAATTCTTTGAGAAGTCCAAGTTGAGAAATATCCATTTAAATAACGAAGCACTCCTTGAAATGCCGTAAAAAGAATTACCCCAACAGGAATAATAAATGCCATTTGCAGGCTAGAAATAGATAATCCAAAACCATGCCAGTTAAAAGCGAAATCTTTTCCACCAATGACATAATCCATGTACGGTTTGAGTGCAAATGCAGTCACACCATCTAAAAGTCCAAGCGGAATTGCGATTAAAAATCCTAATAATATTCTAAACCAATACGGTTTTATATACGGCCATATTCTTGATAAAAGCCAAGCGTATTTAAATGAATTTTGAGCGGATGTCGTTGCTAATTTATATGACAGAATTTTCTTTATTTCAAATGGAGCTTTACTAGCATACTGCCACCATAAATCCTTCATTGAATGTTTACAATTGGTGTATTGAGGAGAATCTCCTTTAAAATTGATTATTATGGGATTTTCTTTTGCATTTTTATAACCATCAGAGCGAATAAGCCTTCTGTTTACACTATTAGAAAACCAATATTCAACATAATTATATTTAAAATCAAGTTTGTGCCATTTATTAGCAAAAAATGCATTATATATGTAATCAATATTTTTAACAGGTAATTCGTATTTATACGATAGAAATCTTTCAAATTCAGTAAATAAATTATAATCTCTAATTTTTTTACAATCAATTAACATAATTGTTGTGTCGAACATTGATTTAAAAAATGATGCACTATCATGTATGTACATAATATCTTCACAGCAAGCAATAACATGGTCATTTAAATCTTTTGTATATAAAGTCAATAAATCATCCATGCAAATTGCATTTGCCGTCAAAAAAAGTATTCTATCTAAATTAGGACAAAGTTGAGGAAGCACCAACCTATGAAACGAGTATGGGGAACTAAAACCAGCCATTTTAAATTTGCTGAAGAGTTTTTCATCAACAAAAACAAATATTATATTTAAAATATCATTTTTACGATCTAAATCTAAAAAAAGATTTTTTATATTATCTTTTAACCAATTATCAAAAGTTATGTATATATTAATTTGGTGTTTTGTTGTTTTTGCTAAACTTAGTATGGAAAGATATACTTTCTGCCAATTTGTTTCGCATAAACAATAAGATATATTTATTGTATTTTTAATCATAATTCTCCTTATGCGACATTTTTATATTTTTTTGCTAGTAGAGGGATTACTCTCTCTCTCTCTCTCTCTCTCTCTCTCTCTCTCTCTCTTACAACCGTGCGGGTTTCAGCTATTTTAAATTTAGCTTTTATACCTAAGAATTTTAAGACTTTATATTTTTTGTTGTTTGAATATTCATTCTTTACAGAAAAAATGTTTTCATAATCGAATCTATACAATGGAGTAATACAACTATTGTAATACATATTTCTTGCAGTTGGATGTTGGCAATAACATATTGGCGAATAACACGGCATTGCGTGATTTAATAATTTTATTGTTTTTTCGTCTTTTACATTTCCAAAAGTTTGGAAATCTTTATTTAACTGTTCGCTCCAACATCTTACAATTGTTCCATCGCTTAAAACATGAAACATTTTACATCCTGCATAGCATAAGATTTTTTTTGTATTTATTTTTCTGGCATTTAACATATCTCTATTATATTTATGCTCTCTTTCTTGTAAATATTGTTCTACATAATCAGAATATCTTGAGATACTGCCATTTTTCTTAATTAAACGTATATATATAAAATCAATATTATGTTCTTTGAGTCTATTTTCAATATATTTTAGTGTTTCAAAAGTTTCTTCTTCTACAACAGAAACAATTTCAATCTTAGAGTTTTTACCCAAAAACTTACTTATTTCTATAATATTATTAATGTTTTTTTCTAAATCTTTAATTTGAGCAACATGAAGAGCTCCATGTATCAAAAGATTATCATTTGTAACATCAATGAGCTTTTTAAATATACTTACAGGAAATGACATGTTAGTATATAAAATAACCTTATTTCCTAATTCTGAAATTCTTTTTGCTGTTGAAATTAATTTAGAGTGACAAAATGGTTCTCCGCCAATTAAATTGATTTCAAAATCTTTACCCACTTTTTCTACAAAATTTACAAAACCATCAATTACTTCATCACTTGCGTGATAAAGTTCTTCTGGTTTGTTTTTATCCAATTTCCATTGAGAGCAATATTCGCATTTGTAATTACATTTTTGAGTAATATTAAATTCTATAAATGGTTTAACTTTTTTAATATGTTGCCTATGCATTTATCCTCCTTTTAAATTTAATTCCTAAAATTGTAATTACTTTAAATTTTTTATTATTGCAATAATCATTTTTAACTGAAAATATCTTTTCAAATATATTAGAATATTGAAATTGTTTGTTAACAACTTGCACTTGTGATAAAGAGAGGCGTCTTTGTCTTTCTGCTTCAACTCTTTCCATTAATATTTTTTGTTGATCAATGTTGCCAAGCATTTTTTCAAAAAGATCAATTTGTCTTAAATGTATTAAATCTTTTGGTCTTGGATTAAAGTTTTTTCTATCTTTTATTATTTCTAAGTTTGCGAATTTAATGCCCTTAAACAAAAAATGATATTCATCATTTTGAATTAAAATATCGTCTGGAATATTTTTAGGTCGATTGGCAACTTTATCAGAAACACCTATATCATAATCATCATTCAAATAAACAACCTCATATCCCAATCTATCTCTATGTTTATAGAGAGTAATAAAGTCCGAGTCCGAGTCCTTTTGAATTCCAAGAGCCGTCATAACACCACTTCCAATGACACAGATGTCATTTTTGTCAAAAATATCAAATTTTGTTAAAAAAGCAGGTAAATTTCGTATTCTACGAACGAAATTTAGACCAGACTCTGTTGATAACCTCATTTTGAGATGCTTTATATTATTTGGGCTTAATAAAATAGATGCTAAGTACTGTGCTTCTTCTTCACTATCAGAAGAATGAACTGTGCAAAAACATTCTTTGGGCAATAAATGATTAAACAAATCTCTAATATCATTTTTGCAGTTTTTTGAAAGTTCTGAAACACTTTTAGCACTATTTTTTTCTTGATTTGTAGCTACAATAACTTTAAAACTAAGATAATTTGCTTGCAATAATTTTGCTTTTTCTCTAATAACAGTTTCATCTCCATTTTTAGATATATTTGGTTCGTAAATTTCCAAAAGAGCATTTGTAAATGCAATATAATTGTTTTCAAAATCAAGTTCAATGTCTCCAACAATGTCAAAGTAGTTATTAATTACAGCTTTTACATTATCAATATATTGAAATAACGGATTCCAAACTACGAATATTACACATCTATTAGAATGAATATCCATAAAGCCTTTTAATATTCTTTGCTTGTCTTCCGTATTAAATCCATTATGACAAAACCAAGTAAAATCCCATTCCCAACCTAATTCGCTTTCAATTACAGGGATTTCTTTATTTAATAATGCAGACACAGCAATTCTATGTGCACCATTTTCAGGAAGCCCATTTTTATTGATATAAACAGGATAATTTTTATCATAACCATTTTCTTTTACACTAATAATTAATTTTTCGAAATCGTCACAAAATTTATCAACAGATATTTTATCATTTTTTTCATATTCTCGTTGTGGTTCTATCCCCATATTTCGCATTAAAATATGACGAATATATAAATCTTTATAAACACTTGTTGAATAATAATTATTTTCTCTTTCTAAAAATTCTTTTGCATAAAGATATTTAACAACTAAATCAAGTCGTTTCTTATTTATTAATTCTTTCGCTTTTACCGTATTTACAGTTTTATTCAATTTTAATAATTCCTTTTGATTCTATAATTTTTTATTAAAAAAAGTATCTACTAAAACATTCTTTCCAAAAATCTATATCTGTAATGTCAATTTCTAATCCTAAATCCTCATTAACATAGTCGACAACTTCATTTTGCAAATTGTAAGTATATTTTTTAAACTTTTCCAATTCTTCAAGAATTTTTTTTGTTTTTATACTTTTTTGATTAATGATATACCCATTACCAATGTCTTCAATTAATTTTTTCTCTAAAGCATCCTGCACATCATTATCAAAACATCTATCATGCACTTCTTTATAACTAATACTTTCTCCACACGCATGTTTATAGAACATATATTGTACAAAATTTGAATATTTAGATAATAAATGTGCGAACTTTCGGCATTTTTGCTTGAATTCTAATATTGAGTCTTTATTTTTTTCTGTTTCATATTCTTTTACTTCTTCTTTATCTTTTAGAGATTTAATGTGAATAATTTCATTATCCTTTTCTCGGAGTTCCGATTTTAAAGATTTTATAATTTCATTTAATTGATTATTTTCCTGTTCTTTCTTTTTATATTCAGAATAATCTATAACGGAAGGTTCTTTTATTTCCGTTTGCAACATTACTATGTCGGTGATAAATTTATCTAATTTAGAATTTAAATTTGGAATATTGATATCAGGATTGTCTTTTTTTAGGACTTCTGCAATATTCATTAAATCATTTTTATCTGTAACCTTTGATGCACTAATATGTTCAAATAACGCAGTCAATTGTGAATATTTAATATTTTCATCTAATAATATTGGTAAAACAGTTTTTTCTGCATTCCAACTTGCACCCAATTCAGCTATGCAAAATGCACTTTCTATAAAATTATACGAAATCAACGCAAAAACAGTATTTGTATTGTCAAGTTTTTCTTTTATGTAATTAACAAAATCTTCCCCTTTAGTTATACTACATCCCGAATATGATGAACAAAAAATGTCATTACGATTTATATCTAACCCTAATCTTAAAAAATCAACAAATTTTTCAGCATATTCTTTATCTTTTTCCGAATGACTAATAAAATATTTTGCCATTTATTTTCCTCCTTTTTGAGAAAAATATTCTTCTCTTAATTTCAGCAAGTAATCCATTGCTTCTTCAATCTCGCACCTACATTTTTTGTCAGGATTTACATAATGTGAATACATAATATAAGCAATATAAAAAACTTCTTCCAATGTTCTTTTGTTTGTACGGCGTTCGCATTTTTGCTCATCTATTGTTAATCCCCATCCCGAATAGAATGGAATACCGAATGTGTGAACTTCTTTTCCGCACATTAAAGCCTCAAAGCCTAATTGTGTCGTGCAGACATAAACTTTATCGCAATATTTAACAAGTGAAATAGGGTTTATAGGTTCTGTCATCGGATAAACATTATCGTGCTGCTTTAAACCAGTGTAATAGCCTCCCCTAGTTCCACTCATAGTATCGGGGTGAGTTTTAACAATGATATCAGCATCAGGGTTTTCATCAATTGCCTTTTGAAGCATTGTCTTAAATACTTCCTCGCTACCTCCACCCTTTGTAATACTCCAATCACCATAAGATTGGTCAACAACAAGAATTTTTTTAACTCCATCTCTACCGATTTTAGGTTCAAATATCGGTTGATTATTATATTTAGAAAGATGCGTTTTTAAAATCTTATCAATACATTTTCTTGCTCGTTGTTTTTGATCATCTGTAATTATTAAATTTTTGTCATTGAGCCATTGCTCAAGTCTTGATGGCAAGGAACAATCTATATAGTGTGTGATATCGTCAAAGGTAAAACCAATTGATTTTTTGTATTTTAAATCAACATCCCAAACATGAGAAAAAATACTTCTTAAGAAACAATCCTCAATTATATATACAGGCTTATTTTTTTTTAAAGCATAAGATATAGTTTCTGTTGCAGTTTCACATCCTCCAATACCGCAAACATAGAAAAAATCAGGTTCTTTTTCTCTTGGTAATACGGAATTAAAATTTCCTTGTAAATTTGGAAAGCAATATTCCAAGTAACTAATATTAGAATCAAAATAACAATTATTTAAAGGGAAGCAGACTTGTTCAAAAATTTTATTAGGATAAAACTTCTTTTTATTATTTTCAAAATAATTTGTTTTTAAATATAAGGACATTACGATATTATGAATATTATCATCTCTTTTATTTAGTTGTTGTACAATACGATTCAATTCAGAAATGTTTTTTTCTAGCTCTTTAAGATTATTTCTTTTGAATTTTATTTTAAAACCCAATAAGATAATCTCTTTATGATTATTAATATTTTGTATAGAAAAAATCTTTTTTATTATTTTTTTCATTAAACAGCAACTCCTTCAAACTTCTCTATTATTAATTCAAGCAATTTATCCTCAGATATTTTATTTGTGTCATATTCATATATGAATTTCTTATTTACTCCAGGTAATTTTGTTAAACTAAATCCAGACAAAGCTTTTTTACTACTCATAGCTTTTAAATTCCCACGTTTTGGAAATGGTGAATATAGACAATGAATAGGAACACCTACTGTTGATAATATTTCTATTAAGCCAGAACGTAATCCTATTATGCCTTTTGAATATTTTGCAAGTTCTATCAATTCTTCATGTGTTAAGAAATTTAAATAACAACCCTCAATATAATTCTCTATCTTCATTATATTTAGAAAAACATCGTATTTTCTATTTTTTAACGATTCGCATAATTTCTGCCAAAATAATATACTTAATGAGTCGCAAGTATTTGCTTCTGGAGATATTATTATTAAATTAGATATATTTTTCTGTTTTATATAAGATTTTATTTTATTTTGAACTTGATTTGATACTGGTGGCAAGGTTAATGGAGTAGCATTATCAATCTTTAAATCTTTCAAGATATACTCGTAATAATGAATATTTTCTTCATTTATCAGTTCGTCTTGTTTTAAGTAATGTTCTGTTGTAAATATTGAGTAAAAATTGACACCTTTGTGTTTGAAATATTCTTGTTTTTTCATAAATAAATTTAATTTTTTAATTAAACAACAATCAATTTTTGGATACCATAATTTACATAATTTGATTTTAAAATTTTTGTCAGCAACAAATAAAATTTCCGATTGAGGAATATCTTGTATCAACTTATTCATTAAATTCAAAACAATATATAATTCCCCTGAAGGAGCACCATTGAAAATAAAAACTAATTTCTTTTTATTTTTATTCATTTTTTCTAAAAATTTATAAAGAGAAAAGTATTTTAATTTATCAGTACTTGTTTTACGAAAAATCGAGAAACCAAAAAATCTGATATTCTTTTCTAAACTTAGTACATTTTCCTTAATGTACAAAACTCCACCAAAATATTTAATCTTTCTTGTTTTGTTATCAAAAGCAATTTGACATATTGGCAGATTTAGTATTTTTATGTGCAATACATCAGATTTACGATAAATATTTTTTATTTTCATATAATTTCTCCATTTAAGGTCTTTTGGGTGAGAAGCTAAATTATCTTCTAGCATACTAATTCTTGCACTATGAGTTCAAAGCACTCTGCGGGTGCCATTTCAAACATATTGAATTCTCGAATTTTGCTTATATCAACAAAAGGTAATTGGACTAATCCAAAGCCGTGTAATACATGGTAACTACTCATATCATTAAAAATGTGTCTATGCCTGAATTTTGTGTATAAAACATCAATTGGAACACCTGTTTGCAATAAAAATTCAGTAAATCCGCTTCTTAATGAAACGATTCTTTTTGCTCTTTTTGCCAAAGCAAAAGCTTCTGCAAAACTCAGATCACAAGTTTTAAAATCTATTGCATTTTTCAACTTAATATCTTTTTCAACCAAATTAACAAAAACGTCATACCCCATTTCTTGTAGTTTGTTTACTAAAAATACCCAAAAATCTTCATCATATAGTTTGCAAGATTGTGCTTCCGGAGCAAGAAACACAAATTTGTCAAGATTTAATCCGGTTTTCTCAACTTTTTCCAGCATTGACTGTTCTGCATCAGGTAAAACTGTCATCTTGCGCATTTTTAAATCTTCTTCCGAAAAATCTAATCTTTCTAAAATGGATTTAAAATAGTGGTGTTTTCCTATTTCATTTCCTTTTATATCAAGTTCAACTTTTCTAAAGTGAATAGCATCAAATAACAAGAAAAATCTAAAATGATCAATCTTAAAAGAATCTCCGACAACTTTTAGATTTAGTTTTTTGATATAAACATAAGGTAAATCAGGACAAATCATTTTTATCATATCTATATGATATTTTTGTGTTGCAACCAAAAGCGGTTTTTTACTACCATTTTTTTTGATTATTGAATCAATAAGATATGTTAGTGTTAAATAAATTTCCCCACTATTAGCTCTTAAGATATAAATATCATCGTGTTCTTTGTCAAAATATTTAAAATATTGCTTCTTAAATTCTTTTATAAGAGAGATTTTTCTATACTCAAAACCTAAAAAAGAGTATGTTCTAAAATTATTTTCTTCCAACCTTTTGATAACAGATTTACCTAAAATTTTTATTTCTTTATTAGAACTATCACTTTCTTTGCTGCTTAATTTTATAGTTGTAACAAGTCCACCTAAAAACTCCTGATATCTTTCCGCAGTCATATAATCAGATGTTTGTTTCATTACAGGAATACCAAAAATTTTGGCTGTTCTTTCGTTTTCTTCTTTTATATATTCATATAGCTTCATTAAGCCACCCCATTATTTAGCAAATCGTGAATATGAATTACGCCGATTGGCTTGTTATCTTCAAGTACAAAAATGTTTGTAATCTTTTTATCATGCATTATTTTCATGGCTTCTGATGCCATTGTATCTTTTGAAATTGTTTTAGGATTTTTGGTCATTAAATCAATTGCATTTTTAGTTAAAATTTCAGAATTCAAGCAACGTCTTAAATCCCCATCAGTAAGCATTCCTGTAAATGTGCCGTCAGTATTGACAAAACCAACACAGCCAAGCCTTTTTGATGTCATTTCAAGTAAAACTTGTTGCATATTGGAATTTTCTTCAAGAATTGGCATTTCTGAATCTGTGTGCATCAAATCTGAAACTCTTTGCAGAATTGAGCCAAGTTTTCCACCCGGATGTCTTTGATTGAAATCAGATTTTGTGAAACCTTTTCTTTGAATTAAGCCTGCGGTTAAAATATCACCCAAAACGAGAGTTGCGGTTGTTGAATTGGTTGGTGCTAACCCCAAAGGACAAGCTTCTCCATTATTTGGAAGTTGCAAAACAATATCTCCTGCTTTTCCTAGCGAACTTTCAGGATTTTTAGTAATTGCAATAAGTTTAATTCCAAAACGTTTACAATAGTTAAGGATGTCAACTAACTCTCTTGATTCACCACTATTTGAAATAGCAATAACAACATCATCTTCTGTAATCATTCCTAAATCTCCATGACTTGCTTCCGCAGGATGGACAAAAAATGATGGTGTACCAGTGGAAGCCAAAGATGCAGCAATCTTTTTGCCAATATGACCGGATTTTCCCATTCCTGTGATAATAATTCTACCTTTAGCGTTTTGCATTACATTAAGTGCTTGTGTTAATGATTTATCCAAGCTATCACGCAATTTTATGATTGTGTCAATTTCACTGTTTATAGTATTAATCGCACAATTTTTATCTAAATTTTCTTGAATTGAAATTGGATTTTCAAGTAAGGTTTCCATTATAATTCCTCATTAATTATGTATGTAACATCAAAATTTTCATCTCTATTTTTATTTACTGCAAAAGCCATATCTAAACCACTTGGCTTTCTATCATTAACTAAAATTCTCTCGCCCATTGGCATATCTGTCAGAAGATAATCATAGCGGATATTATTTTGTGTAAGAAAATCTTTCAAGTCTTGCAAATATTCATCTTTTCTTGCCGTAAGCAAAACCACCCTATCATCAGGGCTTAAAGTTTCAAAAAACTCTTTAACTCCGTCAAGCAAAGTGTCATAACCGTCAATTTTATAGCCGTTATGTTTTACTAATGTTCCGTCAACATCTAATATCCAAGTTTTAGCAAGAGGAGAAAGTTCTAACACCTATAAAACCTCCCCTAATTTAACGACTCCGTTGTAGAACGCACCACAAATGGAGTCGTAGTCTTCCCAAGCATAGGTTGTTAAAGATAGCCAAATGATTGCGTGAAGCAGTTTGATTTTTTTGTGACTTACATTTGGTAAGCATTCAAAGAAAAATTCTTCCATGTCTGCCCAGTTATTAGGTTTGATTGCAAATTCCACATCACGCTCTCTTATATCAAGAGTAAATTTTTTACGATTAAATTGGTCGTATTCTCCTGCTAATGAGTAATACAACTTTGCCCAATCGTAATCAACATCGCCATAAAGTTTGGTTTTGCCAAAATATCCACGAGGATCGATTAAAACAGCTTTCATATTAAATGTGTCAAACATTAGGTTTGAGAAAGTGCAATCGCCATGAATTAGTCGAAATTCTTTTGGATAAACTGTTTTTACTGCATTTATCAATTCTTCTTTATTGAAGAAAACATTTTTGTAATATCTGCCATTTATTTTAATAAACTCTTTATCCGCAAATGGAACAAGTTTTTCAACCTTAGATAATCTGTCGAAAGTTTTATTCAAGAAATTATCCTCAACATCATGAATATTAACTGGTTGAGCCGGTTCTAAATTGTGCAAATTTTTCAATGCTTCAATTAGTTTTCTTAAAATTTCACGTTTTTGAGTTTTAGTTAAACAATCATATTCAAAAATATTTTTACCTTGAACACGTTTCATCTTGAGTGGTTCGTATTCAAAAATTTCAGGAATATTTTCAAAACCTAATTCTTTAACATGTTTGTACCAAGCAATTTCATCAACCGCAATTTTTTGACCTTGCTCGTTAATTCCACGTTTGATGATTATATCTCCGTTAAATTCCATTGAATTAAACGGACGACAACGAGGGGTATCATCAGTATTATCAGCATAAGAAAGCAATGTGCCAATTTCTTTTGAACCATACAAATCAAGTCTGTTGAAATTAATATTTTGTTTTTCAAGCCAACCAACCAAAGCCCCTTCTTCTGCAATGTTTTCAAGGATTTGTTTATTTTCAAAAATGAACAAACCTGCAACACCGTTTTCTTTTGATGGTTCTTTGACAAACTTTCCGTCAATATAGCTCCAACGGCATTCAAAATCTTTTGAAATACCAATGTAGTTTCCTCTTGTTGCAGGAATTTCAAACTCTTCAGACAAAATCAAGTCACACCACATAACCATAAATGGTTCATCATCTTTGTAATCAGCGATTGATTCTTTTATACCGGAAATTGTACCTTTTTTAGTAGCTTTAACAATTTTAAAATTATATTGAGAACCGAATGCATTCAAATATTTTTCCAAAACATCAGTTTTGTAATCAGCAA
>CAZHEI010000002.1:0-72651 GCA_964531425.1 uncultured Vampirovibrio sp.
AAAGCCTCTTTGGAATAGAGGCGAGGGGAAATTTTAGTTAATAGGTATACACTTCATTTATGTTTTTAGAGTGAAATTTTTACCTTAGCCCGAATGTTGGAACCATATCTTCGGCTTCTTTCGCTGCTAATTGTTTACAAGAATCAAGTTCTGCTCGTTTCATTTTGATTCGTTGTTCTATACTGTTAAGTTCTAATTGTATTTCTTTTTCAGTTTCATTCAAAGTTGCAGCTTCTTGTTGTTTTAATGCTTTCATTGCTTCTTCTTTGAATTGTTTGAATGCACTCATTTCAATCTGCATTTGCATCATAGGATTACCGGTCATAGGAACTCGTCCCATCATCTTCATTGCTTGAAGATTTTGCATTGCACTCATGCTACTTGCTTGGTCAGAATACTGAGCAAAAATTGATGCTCTAGGTAATATAGAAGCAGATAGTCCTGCTAAATTACCTAAGGTAAGTACTGACGACCCTCCTAAAACACCGGCATACTTTTGATGGTTGGACAATCTTGTCCGAACATCCATTGCCTGTTTCTCAAGGTCATTTATTTCACGTGTTAATCTCTGGACTTGCCAGAATGCTATTAACATAATAAACCTACCTATCTTTTGTACTAACCTTTGGTCAAAATAGATTAATATAACAACCTATTTAAATTTATTAAACTTGAAGTGATATAAACCTTTTTTTAACCTTACATATAAATAAAGTTTTTTTCTTTTCAAAAATTGCCTTTTTCTTTGTATTATGTATACAAAAAAAATAGCAAAAGCGCTCTAACTTAGTAATATTAAGGAAAACTCATATTTACAATTCTTAATATTATCTTTAAAAATTACACATATTTATGCAAGGGTGTTCTTGTCAATTTGATACAAATGTTTTGCAAGCCCTTCTCCCATTGAAAAGCAAGAAGGTATAATTCTCAATGCAGCCTGTGCTCTAAAATCAGCAGAAATACAACGTCCTATAACAAATAAATAGTCAAAGCCTTCGACCATGAGAGAGTCTAGTGGCAATTGGTATTCTTGATAGACTTTTTCAAGAGTAGAAGAGTCTTTTTTGTTTGAATGTATATCAACCGGATAATTTGATATTAAAACCGGATTGTCAAAAGTTTTGCCACTGATTAAATCCTCATAAGTGTAAATATATTTTCCTTGGACACGATTTGAAACTCTTACACCAAGGGTATTTGCAATAGATGATATATAGGCATTTTCAAAACCTTTTAGATATTTTTTACAAAAATTTGATAGTCTTAAAATGCTTAAACGTCCGTCAATATAAGCTTTTGAGCGGTCAATATCTCTATTTACAGATCTAGGAGCATTAAACGCAATAGAATCGCTAGTCCCAGCCACTGAAAATATCTGAAAATAGTTTGAATCCTCTTTTGTAAGGACTTCTTCCTCTATCGCTCTTTTAAACAGTGGCTTTAAAGCCCATTCAACCCCTGAATCCCAAGTATAAGCTGTAGAAAGATATGTTTTACCATCTACTGTACATGAGGTTGTAACATCTCTGTTTTTGTCAAATTCCATAATCCAATTTGAGAATTCTTCAACATTTACGCCTGACATTATAAATCTTAAACTTTTTGGTTGAAAATTTTCTTCAGAATTTTCTAAAAATTTTGCATTTAATTTTTGACAAATTTTTCCATCGCCTGTCGCATCTACAACATATTTCGTTTCGATAGGTAATGATAACTCGTATTCTAAGCAATCAATATTATTACCATCTATCGAATTGATATATACTGATAAGTTTTTATTTGGTATTTTATAAATTTCGTTTATGGTGGATTCAAACTTGACATCAACCCCAACTTCCTGCATCAATATATCCAGTGCAATTTTTGTTAATTCAGGATTAAACCATCCTTTGTTACCGTCACAATATGTAATAGCCCCACCTAATTTTTCTAATTTTTTATATAATTCATCATAAAAATCAGTATTAATTGCATTATCACTGGTTTTCATTGCCGGAATAACAAGAGATGAAGTTATAGAACCTCCTAAATATGATTCTTTTTCTACTATTAAGGTTTTTAGACCTAATCTTGCTGAATTCCACGCACAACTAACTCCGGCGGTGCCACCTCCTGCAATAATTACATCATATTTATTCATTATTTTCTCCGTTTTTTGCCATTCTTGAACGCATATACTGTGAAGATGTTGGTAAATCGCTATTTTTAAACTCAAATTCTCGTTTCTTTAAAATTTCTTCTTTGGCAAGATTAAGAGTTTGGTCATGGTATGGAATACCGGCTTTAGTGTTACACAATCCTATTTCATAATTTGTCAGAGGATATTCTATCAATGATTTATCTTTAGCCGCAACAGTTCCTATGAATTTCCCGCTCTTTTCGTTATAAATTTTACCAACATAAAAATTATTTTCTAAAAAAGTATTTCTAACTAAAGCTGAATTTGAATATGTCATCAAAATTCCTCTAGGTGATAAGCGTCTATATAATTCAGCCATAAATTCAACTGACCATAATTCCGGTGCTTTAGAAAAAGTAAATGCATCTAAGAATATTAAGTCATATTGCTCATTTATGCTCAAAATGGTCTTGCGAGCATCATCAACGTGAAAACGAAGCTTAAAAAGCTTCTCAGCAGTCTTAAATTTTGCATTTTTGTAACGATTCGATAAATGGTCATAATATATATTATGTAAGAAGGCTAATAAATTAAGCTTAGCTATAAAATTATACCTGTAATTTTGCTTAAATTTAGCATATTTTATCAGAGATGGAGCAAAAAAATGTCGAAGATACTTTTTCTTGATTAATAATTTGAGATTTTTATCAACATACTCTTTCCCATACTTTTCAACCAAGGTATCCATTAGTATATAATTAACAAACTCGTGAATTCGATATTCGTTATCAATTTGGTCATAATCATTGCTAAATTTTAAATCTAACAATTCTGATATCTCTTTTTTATTTTTCGGAGCAAATTTTAGCGCAAATTTTGCCAAAAATTTGCGTATGGTCCAATATGTATCAAAACAATCAAAAATCCGTGGACAAATTCTCGTAAAAATTTCTTGAGGAGTAATTATAGTTTTTAAAAGTGGAGAAATTTTTACAAGTTCTTCATTTATTTCTAAACAATCTATATTAAAATGTGAAATAATTTTTTCTTGCTTCGTTTCGATAGATTCCAATAATTCTCGATTATCAAGAGTAGCGTTATTATTATCTATCGTTTCGATATTATTAATATTTGAATTATTTTTTTTATATTTTTTGTTTTTTATTTTTATTAATATTTTTTTTAAAATATTTTCACGTTTTAAATATTTTTCATTTTTATTTATTACATAACTCATTAGAGCTTTTGTGTTATAACCGATACCGTAGCAAACATCTAACACTTTTATCTCCGGAGTTGTATTAATGAGCTTAGAGATATTGGATGGAATAATAAATTTCTCCCAAGCTTCAGTAACTGCGCCGAATTTGGAGTGATAGACATCGTCATCTGCGTATGAATAGAGCCCTATAGAGCCATCCTGTGTATAATAAAACTCATAATCCCTCATAAAGCTTATTATAACAGGATTTGAGTTAAATGTAAATCCTAAAAAAGATATTAGACTGAACTATTTCTACGCATCTGCAAGTACAGTTGTATCAAATTTATACGCTTCAATTGTTTTTGAGAAATAGTTTGGGGGAAGACCTGCTTTTTCTTTTAAGGAATTTAGGAATACGTCTTTTTCCGGCAATTGTTCCCAAACGATAGGTAAATACACAGCACGTCTATCTCTTTCTGATAGGATTATACCGTGTGGATAAATTTTATTTAGTAAATCTTTTTCATCCTTAAAATTAATGCGTTCTATTGAAGAAAGCATGGAAACAGAAACATCTAAATTGGCGAGTTCTTCTGCTGATAAAGGTTCAAACCTTGGGTCCTGAAAAGCCGCATTTCTGGCATTATCAATTAAATCTAAAATTAAAGGTTTTGTAGGGTAAATAGAACCTATGCACCCACGCAATTGACCATTTCTTTTTAAAGTAACAAATGTTGCACCATATTGGGTAAGAACAGATGGTATATCTCTTGGAATAAATTCTTCTCCGTTAATTGCAGCAATTATACTTTTTTTTGCAATCCCCAAAACATATTTTGAATAATATTTTTCAATATACTCATTTTTTGTATCAGTGTACAAAAACCAAGAGCCATAACCAACCACCCTATCTGTATCTCTGCTAATATCTCCTGAGTTATACATCATAGAACGAATTAGTGAGCAATCATTATGATTTGCAAAATCTACCAATCCCATAATTCCACTCAAACCACAAGCTTGCTGAGGTTGAAAATATTCCAATTTCCCTGTCTCAATTATTGTTGCAGTATAAGTATCAATTTGTCTACATTCTTGTTGACTAAAATAGTGGCTTAAGTCAGAAGAAATAACAAATGAAGAATTTTCCCAATAAGTTGATATGATATCTGAAATCAATCTATAATCACAATTCCCTGTTAAAATCGGAACAATCTTTAATTTTTTCCCTAATTTCTTTAAGCCTTTAACAAAATCCATTGCACTTTGAGTTTTTGGATAAAATGTTTGTTGTATAAAAGGTAATTGTACTTCAATTGAATGTTCATTATCAAATACAGAATTTGTAATGATGCAAGGAAATTTATCTGCAATATCTTTAATCAACCTATTATTAACTTCCAAACTGCCTAGTGGCGTATCAAAATATGTATATTCAGGAAGAGCAATATTATTGAACGATTCGTGATGAGAAGGTGCTATGATAAAAATATTTTCATTCAGCTCCAAATGCTGAAAAGCTACCATCGCAGCATGACCGGAATAATAAACTCCAGCATGCGGAACAATAATAGCTTTACTCTTATATTCAACTTTTTGCTCTTGTATATAAGAGTTTAATAAATTTATTAATTCTTCTGATTTTTCCGGATAAAAACTTCCTGCAAATACTGGTGGTTTATTCATCTTTATTTAAGCCCTTCAAAATAATTTTAACATATTATAAAGAATAATAGCAAAAAATATTTTTAGATGTTTTAATAGAAGTATGAAAATAACATCTATTAATAATAATACTCAATTTAAAGGCTTTTCTAACGTAGTTTCAAATATCTCCAATGGTAATGATTGAGCTATGTTTACTTGCATGGCAATGAAACTTGATGACAGGGAAAAACCTGATTTAACAACGTGGAAAGATATTCAGAAAAATTTATTTCACATAGAAAATCCCAGTGATTATATTGTTTTTCATTCATTAAGTACTGATAGCTCAGATGTTTTTTCTGCAAGTGATAGACTTTTAAACTTAAATGATGTTAAAAATAATCAAGATGAAAAACTTATGATTCGAGCTTTTGATCTTATAGCTTCTTTAACAAAAAGAATTGCTTCAAAGGATTTTCATCCGGAAGATTCAAATATATATTTTGTGATAGCTGAATTATTAAAAAATTTAGTTACGATTTTCCAAAATGAAGAATTAGCAACTGCTATTACAACTGAAGCTGCAATGAAGCAAGTTAAAA
Source organism: uncultured Vampirovibrio sp. (assembly GCA_964531425.1). Classification (GTDB taxonomy): domain Bacteria; phylum Cyanobacteriota; class Vampirovibrionia; order Gastranaerophilales; family Gastranaerophilaceae; genus CAG-196. The sequence goes on from CAZHEI010000002.1 coordinate 5,576, forward strand.
ATTATAAACCTGCAGAATTAATAAATTCTCAAATTCATAAATACATGATGAATTATTTTAAATTATAATTTCTCGTCGATAATTTGCTTTATATACTGTTTTAATGCAGGAGTAATCAACAAATTAGGTTCTGTAACACAAATTTCATCAAGAGTATTGACTCCTTTTCGATATTCTCCTGTTTCAATGTATAAAATACCCAGTTTTATTCTGTCATATACGTTTTGAGATTGTTGGAATTCTTTTATCTTTATTTGAGCTATATTTAAGTTTTTATAACAATTAACCAGATTAATATAATATTTAAGATTTAAACCATAAAGTTTCAAAGCATCTTCAAAGCAATCCTTTGCCAAGTCCGGATATCCAATAAAAACATAAGTTTCTCCCAGATTATTATAAAAAATAGCAGACGCTTGTGTTGAGGGACTCAATGAAATTGCGATTTTGAATTCTTGAATAGCTGCATAATAAATTCTGTCTTTAAGATAATTAAGCCCGACATTATTATGATAAAATGCATCCTTTTCAGCTTCAATAACATACTTATGAGGTCTTTTGTATGCAGAACAGAAAACCATAATTAAAAGCAAACAGATTGTCAAAAACTTTTTTATCATAACAGAGATATTTCTAATCCTTCTGTTGCCATTATTGCGTTTTCATCAGCATATTCTTCAGCCAACAAATCTAATTTTTCATCGTTATAACAAGGATCGTAGTGGAAAAAGACAATTTGTTTTGCTTCTACTTGACGTTTACAATCAAGAGCCATTTCAAAAGTTGAATGTCCAAAACCTTGTTTTGGCACATAAATACTTAAGTAATCTTCGGTTGAATATTGAGCATCATGTATAATTAAATCGCAACCTTTTGCAAATTTAACGAGTTTTTTATCTCCTCCAGGATAACTTTCTTTATCGGTTGCATAGACCAAAGATATCCCTTTATACATAATTTTATATATAAAAACTCCATTTTGAGGATGAGCATAAGACTTGTAGCAAGTAATAACAACATCTTCATCTGTATAAGAATCTTCTTTTAAATCGTTAACTCTGATAATTTGAGGGTAATCTTCATTTTGCTTGAAAATTATATAATTCGTTTCATTCAAATCCATAATCCTCAAATCAGCTGCAATATCGCCTAAATCTAAAGGAAAAGATTTTGTAAAAAGTAACTTTGAAAGTTCTTCTTCTAAATGTTCGTTATAGTTAACTCCTCCTAATAATGCCATTCTTGTTGATGCTAAATGTGATGGTCTAAAGAATGGGAAACCCTGAATATGATCTAAATGAATATGACTCAATAGAATTGTGCATTTAACAGGAGTTCTATCCGTAATAGTAGTTCCGGACTCAATATATTTTTGCATAAGCTCATTGCCAAGACTAATTAAACCGGTACCGGCATCAAGAATAATCAAATGCCCGCCAACATTAACTTCAACACAAGCTGTATTTCCACCATATTTTAAAAACTCTCCATTAGGTACAGGATAACTTCCTCTTACGCCTCTAAACTTAATTCTAAATTCATCCATTAGTTATTCCTTATTTTTATCAGTTTTAATTATTTCAAATGTTGTATTCCTATCAGACTCACTGCCATAAAGTGATTCAACTCCAAGTAATCTTAATTTTGAACGAGTTTGGATATCTTTTAAGTTAGTTTCCTTTAAAAATACGTCAACTACAGTCTTATTTTTATTTGAATTAATATTTATTACTCTAAAAGCATTTGGATATGTAACAAGTGATGGAGAAGAAATATAAACGATATTATCCTTTTGTCTTGCTCTGACACAATGGTAATGCCCTTGTAAAACAATTATCGGATTTGAATACTTTTTCAAAAGAGATTTTACTTCGTATTCATTGTTTAATTTATGATTAGAACTTGAGTAAGGCTCATCTATAGGAACATGTGTACACAATATTACAACATCTTTCTTATGTTCATCAAGTTCATTTTTTAACCATTTCATTTCTTCTTCATAAATTTCGCCATTAGAAGTTAACTTGTAATCAATAATAGAATCCAAGCAAATCACTCTAAAGCCCTTTTTAGGAGTAAATGCATAATAAATTTTTTCACTACACATGTATTTGTTATGCGAGTTTAAAATTTTTCTAAATTCAGATTTTGTAAGATGTCCATCAATTGCAATATCGTGATTGCCATTAATTGCATACCAAGGACAACTTATCTTTGAAGCATGTGATAAAAATTTAACCAGTTCCGTTGATTTCGGTTTATTAACTAAATCTCCTGTAAACATAACAAAATCATACGGACCGGATGTATTGATTTGAAAAACAACATCATCAAGCAATTCCGGTGATTTTTTCAAAAATTTGTATGAAGTATTTTCTTCAAATGAAGAATAATGTGCATCACTAACCTGTGCAATACGCAAATTATTATTAGCAGCTGTGCACATCTGAGAACTTATCGCAACTGCAACAAGCACTGTTAAAACTAAATTAATAAATTTTTGAAAAAAAGTTTCTCTCTTTTCTTTTTTATAAGATTTTTTACCCATAATAATTATTTATATAATAAAACATTTTCAAAAAAAAATCCAGAACTTAACACGATAAAAAACATATAGCAAATTTTATTTTTACCATTTTTAATCTAAAAAAACGGAGATTAACAAAAATGTTAAATAATATCAACCAGACCAGTTTTAAAGCAAAATTTATAACACCTGCTACGATTAAAGAACTTCATTATAGGAAAGAATCTCAGGACAAAGTAGTATCACTCATTGAACTAAAAGCAAAATCTTTTAAAGATAGGCAGGCTTTATCAAATGTCGATTCACTGTGGGGAAAAGGAGAAACATTTGCATGTAATATTGCACATGATGCTAATGAGGATAATTTTATAGGAGGAAATAGTCAATATTTTGCTCTCACAACTCAACGCAGACAATTTGAAGAACCCGTTTCTGATAAAATATTAGGAATTGCTGAAGTTTTAAGAGAAAAAGATGACCTTATTCAACTTAAGTACCTTCAAACCGACCCTGAACACACACATTTTTCATACTATAAAATTTATTCAGGAATAGGAACATCTATATTAAATGCTATAAAGGCTTTATTTCCGGAAGACAGTATTATTCTTAATACAGTCGACTCAGCCAGAGGTTTCTATAAGGACAATGGATTTGTAGAACTTGATAAACTCAGCAATGTTCTAATGTTCAAACGTACAAAATCAGCAAGCTGGCCTAAATTAGAAGAGTAGGGCAAGATATTGACTTGATAATATGAATTACATTACAATGGAGCAATAAATTATAGGGAGTATCTCAATGAATGTATCGTTAAAAACTTTTAGACCTGTTGCTTTAGCCGGATTGTTAAGCTTGTGTGCCTGTAGTGATGTTACCCAAAGAGCTAATGACTATATGCAAGATAAACCTTATTCAGAATTCGTAGAGCTTACGAAACCAAGTAACACGACACTTATACAGTCAAGACTTGATTCATTGGCTTATAGAGATATTTTTAACGGTACAAAGCTTGCGAATGATTCTGCTTCTGTTGCAGAATTTAATAAAATTGCAGCCAGTTGCCGAGGATATAAGAATGAAGATGATTGTTCTCAAAGAATAATAGCAATAACAAAGGGGCTAACAGCTCAAGGGGTATTAACAAAAGATTTTACTAAAATAATAGATATTTGCAACTCTTTTGATGGTTTGGTAAAAGCTAATAAATTTCAACACTATGCTGATTATTATGCTTATAGAAATTTCTTTGCGAAAAAAGGAATTATGACTGATGAGCTCTCAAAGCAATGTGATGAGGTCTCAGAAAAAATCAGTCCTTAGTGAGTAGGTTGCAACAACTCTTTTTAAAATTAAAAATTGAAAGTGGAAAATGGAAAATCGTTACAACCCCACCCCTTGAGGGCGGGGAAGAATTTGCCAAAAATTTATTTTTGAGCAAATTCAGGGGCGGGGTTGTTCGTAATGACAAACCTGTAAGTTGTACATACTTGCCCAACAACATTGCTTAAAATGGAGAGTTAAAGGTGAAAATAAGTTGAATAGTTGAAAAGATGAATGGTTGAAAGGTCTATTACAGAGTTTTCAAGATTAAAAGGCTGGATTTCCAAGCCTTCGGCTTGAAAATGACAACAAGCGAAATTTCCCGACTCACGACTCATGATTCACGAAAAAAACATAACCACTTGGTCACTTGGTCACCTAGTCACTAAATTTTGCCCCCTCACACTAGCCCTCTCCCCCAGGGCGAGGGAAAGTTGCTTGTAACAACTTTATCACTTAGTCACCTTTTTCGACTCACGATTCAATATACGAATAAACTTTTGTCGGCTATTCAGGATGATGTTAAAATAAAAAAGACCTATAACCCAGTAGTTACAAGTCTTTTCTATATGGGTGTGGTGGGACTCGAACCCACGACCAAAAGATTAAGAGTCTTCTGCGCTACCAACTGCGCCACGCACCCGAAAGTATTCAATTTTTAGTTTGGATGTTTTGCAGTTTGGTAGCGGGAACACTTTCGTGTTCGCTTCCTCTCCTCGGACGATACTTAATCGTCCTCGTCGGCAGAGTCAACTGCGCCACGCACCCGTATTTAGGATTTGGAGTTCAACATACTTCTTTATTTACCCCCGCACCCGTATGTTTAATTTTCAACAAAACAATATTACCACAAATATATTCTTAAATTCAAGTAAAACTTATAAATTTACCTTGCTATATTTACCCCTGCTGTATTTACGCCTACCATCTTTTAAAAATGAAAAATACCGCAAGTATTATAAACGCAAAACCTACCAGATAATTCCATTGGAAATCTTCTTTTAAATAAAGTACAGAAAAAATACTGAATACAACAAGAGTTATAACTTCTTGCATAGTTTTCAATTGTGCAGCTGAAAAATATTCATGCCCAATTCTATTTGCCGGAACCTGAAAACAATATTCAAGTAGTGCAATCCCCCAACTAACAAGTATTACAATCCAAAGAGCTGTTCCTTTGTATTTTAAATGTCCATACCAAGCAAATGTCATAAATATATTTGAAATGGTCAATAATAACACTGGTAGCAGTTGTCTTAGCATCTAAAATCTTTGCTCCACTTTTGTATTGGCTATGATAAAAGCTGAAATCATAAGTACACAACCAATAATTTCTCTTGCATTCATTACTTCTCCAAGGATTAAAGCACCGCCAATAACAGCAAATACAGATTCCAGACACAAAATCAGTGATGCAAGGACTGGAAACGTATGTTTTTGCCCATACATTTGCAAAGTATAAGCTACACCACAAGCTAAAAAACCTGAATACAAAAGCGGAACTTTACATTCAATCAAATTTGTAAATGATGGATGTTCAAGCAAAAACATTGGTATTAAGGATAAAATACCAGCTACTAAAAACTGCACACATGAAGCTTTTATCGGATGGACTTTTGAAAATTTATCAACAACTAAGATATGTACACCATAAAACAGTGCCCCAATTAAGAGCCAGAAATCATATATCGAATACCCGCCATCCGGATGAAAGCATAATAAATACAATCCAATAACAGATAAAAATACACTAAATATAACTCTTTTGGCTATTTTTGAGCCCATAAATAGAGAAAAAATCGGTACAAAAATAATATATAACGCTGTTATAAATCCTGCTTTACCGGCTCCAACAAATTGCATACAATACTGCTGGATTGACATTGCAAAAAACAATGCAACCCCACAAGATATACCGGCTTTTGCAAGCCCAACCCGTTGAACATACTTTCTTTTATCGGTTCTTGTATCAGGTTTAGAGTATTTTACCCAAAGTATCAATGGAACTAAGCTTAAAGCACCTAAAAAATTTCTAACAGCATTAAAAGTAAATGGACCTATAAACTCCATTCCGGCTCTTTGAGCAACAAATCCAAGCCCCCAAATAAGAGCGGTTAAAAATAATGCAATATTTCCAGCTAATCTATTTTTCATAAGAAACATTATACACTAAAAACTTTTCATTTAGTATTCTAGTGCAATTTTCAAAGAAAACTCTGGTTTTTCTTCAAAAAACTTATAAGCATTTTCAATATCTTTAAAGTTAAAAGTTTGAGTTATTAAAAAATCAGTGTTAATTTTTCCTTCTGAAATGTATTTTAATAATTTTTCAGAATGCCTAGCATCAACACCACCAGTTTTAAATATTAAATTTTTCCCATACATATCAGGTAGTGGCAAGCTTTGGGCGTTTTCATACATACCAACAAGAGCAACAATTGCATTAGCTCTGGCAATTTTCCATGCCATTTCAAAAGTATTTTTACCACCAGCTGCTTCTACTACACAATCAGCTCCTCGCCCCTCTGTTACGTGCTTAATATTCTCTTCAATACAACCTTCGTTTGGATTAAACAGAATGTCAGCAAGTCCTTGGCTCTTAGCGACCTCAAGTCTTTTATTATCAATATCAATAGCTATAATTTTATTTGCATTCATAACTCTTGCGCTTGCCATAGTACATAGTCCAACTGGACCAGAACCTATAATTGCAACTGTATCACAAGGTTTTATTTCACAAAGTTCAGCCCCAAAATATCCACTTGCAAGAACATCACCAACAAACAGAGCATTTTTATAACTAACATTTTCAGGCAACTTATTCAATCCCATATCCGCAAATGGCACTCTCACATATTCTGCCTGTGCCCCATCAATTTTACAACCGAGCTCCCAGCCTCCATGAACGCAGTTATTTATAAACCCTCTCTTGCAGAAAAAACATTCTCTGCAAAAAGTTTCCACATTCGCACTTACTTTATCTCCAATTTTCAAGTTTTTAATATCAGAGCCTAATTCTACTATTTCTCCAACAAATTCGTGTCCAAGAGTAACACCTTGTTTTGCAAGAGGAACAAAGCCATGCTTTATGTGTAAATCACTTGTACAAATACTTGATAATGTGACTTTTACAATAGCATCCCTAGACTCAAGAATTTGAGGATGTGGCTTTTCAACCAATTCTATAGTTTTATTTTTCCAGATAAGCGATTTCATGTTTATTATTATCTCAAAGTGAACAAATTTTTGCAAATTTCGTTATAATAAAGAATAGTATATTTAAATTTGGAGGTAGTAATGAAAAAAATATTAGTTAGTGTAGCTGTTTTAGGTTTATTTGCAAGTTTTACGACTCTTTCCACCTCGGCTGTTACAGTTAATAATGAGCGAGGAACAATTTCTGTAAGTGCTTCTGCTAATACTGAAGTTGCACCTGACGTCGCAGAAATTTCATTTGCGGTTAAAACAACTGATTCAAAATCTATGCAAAAAGCTACAGCGCTTAATAAAGAAATTTCAGACAAAGTTTATTCAGAACTAAAATCTATGATAAATTCTTCAAATGGTGATTATATAAAAACATCAGATTTTAGTGCAAATCCTGTTTATACATATTCAAACTCAAAGAAAAATTTTGAGAAATATGAAGTTTCAAATAGAGTAATTGTACATACAAAATCTATTGATAAAGTAGGACAAATGATTGATAATGCAATATCAGCGGGGGCTACAAATGTTGATAATTTAACTTTTTCTGTATCAAACTATGAAGCGCAATGTAATGATTTGATAACAATTGCAACTAAAAAAACTAAAACTAGAGCTGATGTTGTTGCACAAGCACTTAATACAACAGTTTCAGGATTAAATAATATAAGCACAAGTTGTAGTACAAAAAACTTTAATCAACCGAAATTTTATATGGCAAAAAACATGATAGCAGATGTTGCTTCAGAAACTTCTTATGCCGGAGGTACTACAATTTCAAATGGAGTTGTTAAAATAGAAGCCAATGTTAATGCAAACTTTTTCGTAAAATAGAATCCTCTCAATAGGTTACAAAAATTTACAAAAATTATGCTTAAAAAAATGATTTGTATTTATTCTTTGTAATAGAATAATAATAGGATCTGGGAGGTTTATCATGCCTAAAGTTATAACAATTGGTAGTGCAACAATGGATGTTTTTGTTGAATGTGATGAAGCTAATATTGTATCAGTTTGTTCTAAAGACAGAAATTCTGATTTTATGAGCTATCCTTATGGCTCAAAAATTGATATTTCAACATTTTCTTCTAATGTTGGAGGTGGCGGCGTCAATACAGCTTGTAATTTTGGAAATTTGGGCTTTGATACCGGTGCTATTTTCAAGATAGGTAAAGATATTTATTCTGAAGGAATATTAGATTTTTTCAAAACGCAAAATGTTAATCTTGATAATATTATACAAAAAGAGGATACATCAACCGGTTTTTCTATTATTCTTGTAAGTTTTCAGGGGGATAGAACAGTTTTAGCCCATCGAGGAGCAAATGCTCATATTTTAGAATCTGATATAAATTTTGAAGCAATAAAAAATGCGGATTTAATTTATATTGCCCCATTAAATGGAGATTCCAACAAGGTTCTTGAGCCAATTGTTGATTATGCAGAAAAACATGATACAAAAATATGTTTTAATGCTGGAACGACGAGTATAAAAAGAGGGTTTGAACATTTAAAGAGAATTCTTGATTCTGCGCATGTTGTTGTCATGAATAAAGAAGAAGCTTCTATGACAACAGGCATAAACGTCAGACCGGATACAAAAACTGAAAAGTTTTCACATGAAATCATTCACAAAGATATAAAAAGGATGCTTCAATCTTTAAAAATAAAAGATTATCAAGTTGTTGTAATTACAGATGGAAATAAAGGTGCTTATGCTTACGAGGGGAAAAATTTCTACTATTGTCCAATATTTCCATCTGATGTTATTTCAACTCTAGGAGCAGGAGATGCTTTTGCCTCTACTTTCTGTGCAACTTTATTTAGAAACAACAATGATATCGGATACGCTTTAATGTGTGGTTCTGTAAACTCAGCTTCTGTTGTTTCAAAATTTGGTGCGACAGAAGGTTTGCTCACATTTGATGAAATTGATGCTAAATTAGTGAATCATCCGGAATATACTTATTTAATAGGTTAGATTATGTTTCAAGTTTTTTCTCCTAATATGTTAAAAACATTTGAACTTTGTCCAATGAAGTTCTATTTTAGGTACGTAAAAAATATTTCTATGCCAACTAATGATGAAATTTTTGAACTTGGTAAAAATATTCACGCATTGGCTTCATACTATTTAAGAAAAGAAAATATTCACAAAATGGAATTATCTTTGAATAATAGAGAAAAAGCTATTTGGGAATATCTAAGAGAGCTTGTTTATTTTGGTTATGAAACGATAAACACTGAATATAATTTGTCGGTCAAAATTGGAGATGTGTTTTTTGGCGGGCGATTGGATGCGCTTGTTAAGAATGGAGAAACTTACTATATACTTGATTATAAAACAGGTTCTGCGCCAAAGAATGCAAAATATGATTACCAAACAATGATTTACCTTCTTGCTGTAAGTGAATTTTTTAAAACAAATGATGTAACTTTTGTATATCTTGATTTAAAAAATAAAACAGAAGTACCAATTAAGCTTACACCAGATTTAGCTACTGAATATAAGCATAAATTAATAGAAATTGCAAAAAAAATAAACGAAGAAGAGTTCACAAAAAAATCAGAAGATTGCAATTGTGAATATAGTATTATCTGTTATTAATGGTTGTTATTTCTAATGAATTATTTGAACAGTAATATTTCTTGAACGAGGTTTGTTATCAAAATCCAGAAGTACAATTTGTTGCCAAGTGCCAAGATTTAACAATCCTCCTACAAGTGCAATATTCACAGAACTTCCAACCAGCGCCGCTCTTACGTGTGCATAACCATTTCCATCATGCCAAATTTCATCGTGATGATATTCCATTCCGGTCGGAGCAATTCTTTCGAGCGCTTCTTTCAAATCCTTTATTAAACCATCTTCATATTCAATAGTTGTTACAGCGGATGTGCTTCCTTGAATGGATACACAAACCATTGCATCTTTTAGTGCATGTTGATACACACAATTTTGAACATGTTTCGTAATATCAATAATATCATTATTTCCTTCTGTATTGATAGTAAATTTTTCATTAATTATTGCCATTAGATACCCCTTGTTCGTCCGCAACTACGGTTTTGCATTCCGAACTCTTTTTCTTAACCCCTTTATAAACGATAACACAAAATATAATTATTACGACTGTTACAGCTAAAATAATAGACTCTAAATTCTTTTTAACAGCTTCACCAAAAAACATCAAAACTAAGCTTACAAGAAAAAATCGTGAACCTCTACCTAACAAACTTACAGAGCAGAATTTCCAGAAATTCATTTTTAAAATACCACTACCAATAGTGAATATTTTGTATGGAACCGGTGTAAATGCTGAGAAAAAAACCGCAAAAGAGCCATATTCTTCATACATTTTCTCAACTTGTTCTAATTTGTCTACATGCTTTTTGAATAAAAATTTGAAAGCAGGTCTTCCGCCCCAATAACCTATTGCATAGCCAATTGCTCCACCAACAGCTGATGCTAAAGTACAAACAAAAGCATAATATAAAGCTTTTTCAGGTTTAGCTAAGTCCATTGCAATAAGTAAAAAATCCGGAGGCGGAATTAAAAAGAAACTCTCAACACAAGAGTTGATGGACAATCCTAAAACTCCCATTGCTTGAAACCAATTATTCATACTTACAAATATATCGTGCATTATTCCATTATCCTATATAAATTACCTGATTCTTGTATACTAACATTTCCTGTTGGAATTACTAAAACTTCAACCTTTTCGACTCTATTAGAATATTCAATTTCAATAACATCTCCAACTTTTAGTTGTTTTGCCGGCTTAGCAGAAACTCCGTTTACTAAAACTCTACCCATATCTGAAACTGTATTTGCTACAGTTCTGCGTTTTATTAATCTTGATACTTTTAAAAATTTATCTAATCTCATTTTTTACAACCTTTGGGCGGAACACATTTCTTTTAACTACAAGCTTAAATTGTTACTCCTAAGTGTTCCTTTTGAACAAATTCCTTTCCTATATTCTAATCATTTTACAACCTTTGGGCGGAACACATTTCGTTTAACTACAAGCTTAAATTGTTACCACTAAGTGTTCCTTTTGAAGAAATTTCTTTCCTATATTCTAACCATTTTACGACCTTCTGGCGGGACTCATTCCGCATTGCATATATTAACCTATTATCTTAGCTACTTCACGAAAATGGATTGTTTCGTCGTTACACTCCTCGCAATTGCGAGGGCGTAGCCCGTGGCAATCCATACCGACAAATCTGTAATAACTTATTCTCTTATTCACTCATTCACTTTCTGTTTAAATTCCCTTAACAACCTCTTTTACTAGGATTTTGAATCTGTCTTTTGCAATATTTGCAGCGTGAATTACATCCTCATGGGAAAGTGCAACCGTGCTTACACCTGCTGCTGAATTGCAAATACAACTAATCCCTATAACATTCATTCCCGCCCATTTTGCGACAATTGCTTCCGGAACGGTAGACATACCAACTGCATCAGCTCCAACAACTCTTGCCATCCTAACTTCAGCAGGAGTTTCATAAGATGGTCCTGTAAGAGCCATATAAACACCCTCTTGAGTATCAATCCCCAGTTTTGCTGCAGTTTTCTTTACTAAATCAATTAACTCAGAAGAATAAACTTCACTCATGTCAGGGAATCTTAATCCCATTGAATCGTCATTTTGACCAATTAGCGGATTAACGTTCATGTGATTTATATGATCGGTGATAATCATTAAATCTGATGGATTGAAAGCGGGATTTACTCCACCTGCAGCGTTTGTTAGAATAACTGTTTTTACACCAAGCTTTTTCATAACTTTTATAGGAAATACTACTTTTTGAATAGGATGTCCTTCGTAGTAATGAAATCGACCTTGCATCATAACAACTTTTTTCCCGTTAATTTCTGCAAATACCAAGCGACTTTTATGTCCTGAAACGTGTGAGGATTCGAAATTAGGGATTTCGGAATAAGGAATTGCCAGAGAACAATATTCATCCGCAAGTTCTCCCAATCCTGATCCAAGAACTATTCCTATTTCAGGAACAAAATCACCTAAAGATTCCTTTATCTTTGTTTGCAAAAAATTAACAGTATTATCTAACATAAATACCTCCTAAACCCCAGATTATACACATAATTTTATAATAAAAATAAATCATCCTCAATTGAGTTTACTGAAAAATTAACATTGTAACAAATCTAGAGGATTCGAAAACTTTTTAATTTTTCCACAAACTCTCTACTCACAAAAACAACACCTTAAAAAAGCCAATACACAACCTTCAAATTAATTTAAAATTGTATATTGGCTATATAGTATAAAATTTAACTTACTTTCTTTAAAATTAGGAAACTGTTTGGTGCAAGTGATAAATTTTGGTTATAATTGTTAATATCACTTCTTTCGGAATTTGTATATCCCATTCCACCATATTTTATGTCATCGCTGTTAAACACTTCTTTCCAGTTACCACCTTCCGGAAATCCATAGTAACCATAGCTTGTATTATGGAAACCTTGTCCAAAGTTTTTTATTACCAACAATTCTTCATTGTCCAATTTTAATAAATGAGAATGAACATTATGATTACTGTCTTTATATTTTGCGACGATATTTCCTTTTGATAAAGCAGGCATTTCATCAAATAAAGCTCTTAAATCTTGCGTAAATTTAGTCATTTCCTTTGGTTTATTTTCTAGTCGACCTTCATATTTTACTCTTCCAACTATACAATCAGGACGAGCTACACTTTCAAGTTGGTCATAACCTTTGTCATTTATATGTGCTTTATAGTCAAAATCCGTACGAGCTCTTTTTTCTCTATCGTCAGAAAATTCTCTGAAGAACTTAAAGTATGCTAAATCTGCCTCTGTATCACCTTGGAAATACATTTTAGGTCCAGGAGTTGTCATTAATATACCAAATGCTAATTTTTGTTTTGCAAAGGCTCCATTAAATGCATCTAATAACTGTTGTTTTCCTATAAACCTATTTAACCCCATTTCTGATTCTTTTCTGCGCAAATCCCATTCACTCATATTATCAAATTCTTTTGATACAACTATTTCTAATAGTTCTTGTCCGATTTTAGCAGACCTTTGTCCGTGATTATAATCAACTGAATGATTAATAGCAGAAGTTAAATCTAAAATATCAGAAAATGATTTTGAAATAAATTTTGTTCCATCATAATTTCCTACTTCGTCATGACTTAATGCATATTTTACACGATAATGTGAATTATCGATAACATTATCCAAACGATCTAACTCATTAGCATTTTTATTTGTAAGAGCAGTTTGTACAGGTTCTCTAAAAGGAGAATCCCACTCACTATCAAAACCAATATGTGTTTCAACAGGTGGCCAACCTAAGACAACATCATGAGCTCTTTGATCCCAATATTCAACTTCTTCATTGTGTGTAACATTAGGATTGTTATGATAGGATGTGATGTGATGTCTATTTCTCATGTGATCTTCTGCAATCAAAAATACATCCGGATTATGTTTATTCAGTTCTAATGCAAGTTGTTTTAACGTATAGTCAGACCCCATAAAATTCGGATTAGTTAAATCTAACCTTAAACCATCAACTTTATAATTATTAGCCCAGTTTAAAGCTGCATTAACCATCCAATCCCTTACATAACGTCCATTTTTACCTTCATAATTTAATAGATCGCCACAGTCACAGGAATATGATTTAAGATAATCGCCTGTGAGAGCGAGCAAATTTCCATCAAATCCCATGTGATTTGGAACCATATCCATGATTACGTTTAATCCTTTTCCATGTGCGTAATCAATTAGTTCTTTCAATTTATCAGGCTCACCCATTTTTGAATTTGGTGCGAACTTATCAACTCCATCATATCCCCATTGTAGAGAATATGTATTTTCTACCGGCATTAATTCTATTGCAGTTGCAAAGCCGTTTTCTACGATTTTGTCTATTCTTGCTTTTGCAGCCTCATAAGTACCTTTTTCAGTAGATGTCGGGATATTAATTTCTTCAATTATAAGGTTTTCAAGCCCTCTTAACGGTTCATTTGGCTTTCGAACAATCCTTCTTGAATCTTTTCCTTCCAACCAATCGGTATTTTCCCAGTTATAATTATCTGTATCGTATATAGTACTCCAGCCATCAATTTCTTTTTGTTCTTTTGAATATGGATCTTTTACAAAATTTACATCATTATCTTTTGTAACAACTACAAACCTATAACTATCTCCAGCTTTTGCAAAAATTTTATTTGCTTCAAAAATTCCATCTCCTTTGTTTTCCATCGGATATAATCTTGATTTATCATCAATAGTTGAGAATGCAGAAGCAACACCTGTTGCAGCAACTATACTTACTAAACGATCTCTCAGTTTACCCATGTCACCTTGAAATTTACTTGCAACTTCTACAAAAACAGCTTTTGCATCCGGAAATGAAAATAGTTTAAAATTAGTTTTTCCTGATTTTTTTACATAATTAGCGCCCCAGCTAATGTGCTCAGACCAATTTCTCTTAAAATTGGGATTGCTATTATAATATTGCTTTCTGTTATTTACTCTTTGCTCATTATTGATTGAATAAATCTTCATATAATACCTCCTAACACACATGCATTTTTACTTAATTAAAAACTCGTAAAAATTTTTTTTGCTTATTTTTCTTCCGAAACATATCCAAAATTTTTCAAAAGTTTATCTTTTTTTCTCCAGTCTTTTTCAACTTTAACTTCAAGAGCTAAAAACACTTTCTTTTCAACAATATCTTCAAGTTCAATTCTTGCTTCCGTTCCGATTTTCTTTAATAAAGCCCCACCTTTACCTATTAAAATTCCTTTTTGACTCTTTTGTTCGCAATAAATTGTTGCATAAATTCTGTCAATATCTTCTTTTTCTTCGTATTTATCTATTGTTATTGCCACAGAGTGCGGAATTTCATCTTGAGTGTTCAACAAAATTTTTTCACGAATAATTTCTTCTGTAACAGAGCGCATGCTTTCTTCTGTTACAACATCATCAGGATAAAGTTTTTCACCTTCCGGTAATTTTTTGAAAATATTTGTTAGTAGAGTATCTTTATTTCTTCCTGTTTTAGCAGAAATCCTGATAACAGGAACATTTTCATTAAACATTGTTTTGTATGAAATGAGATTTTCTTCTACTTTTTGTTGATTTTTTATTTTATCAACTTTATTCATTACAAGAATTATCGGGATTTTCGTATCTTTAAGCAAATTTTCAACAATCCACTTATCACCTTTTCCAGCCGGTTCTGAGCCATCAACAAGAAATAAAATTAAGTCTGCGTCCGGAACTGCAAATTTTGCTTCATCCATCAAAAATTCACCTAACTTGTTCAGCGGACGATGAATTCCAGGTGTATCAACAAAAATAACCTGACCTTGAGGTTCTGTTAATATACCTTTAATTCGTTTTCTTGTAGTTTGGGCTTTATCTGTTGTAATAACAATCTTTTGTCCTAGAATTTGGTTTAAAAGAGTTGATTTACCAACATTAGGTCTGCCTATAATAGTTACAAATCCACATTTCATACTTTAAGTTTAGCATAAAGAGTTCTTATAGAATATTACATTTTGTTACAAAAAGTCAATTTTTAAAAAGAAAAATACTTTATATAAATATAACGGGATATAAAGGGAAATTTTATGTCAGGATACTTTACAAACACAACATCATACAATATGCCTTGGATGCAAAATTCAATGCCAACATTTACTCCAAGCTTTACTCCAAATTTTACACCATCATGGGATTGGAGTGGAAGTTCATCTATATATGGCTGGGGAAATAGCTCTAGTTCTTCCTCCGGTAGCTCTTCTAATCTTTCATTTGAAGAATATAAAGAAAAGGAAGCAGAAGAACTTGAAAAGAAATTAAAATCAACTAATAAAAATACAGCAACGACTCAACTTTTGAAAAACGGAGCTTCTATGTATACTACAATGTATACTGATGAACAAAGCGGAGCATGTGTTGAAGTATATGCCGATAAAGATGGTAATCCATTAAAATTTAAGGTTGACAGTAACGGGCAGATAGCCTTAGATAGCAACGGGAAACCAATAAAAGATTCAAATGGTTCCGTTATGCCTGTTTCAGACTTAAAATCAATAGAAAAAGCAAAAAAGAATTTAGAAAAATCTAAAAAGGAAGATGGCTCAGCTACAGTAAGTGTAACTGCCGAAGAATATGAAAAGAAAGTTCCGTGGTACAAACGAGCTTTAAGAGCCGGAGGTAACATGCTTCAAGGTACGTTTAAAATGGCTAAAAGTTTAGTCGGATATGATGAAAATGGAAAATGGAATCTAGTTAAATGTATTAAAAACGTAGCGGTTTTAGCTGCCGGTGTTGCTCTTACTGCTGTTTGTCCAGCTGCTGGTCCTGTATTATTATATGCAGGTCTTGGGCTTGGCGCAGCACAAGTAGGAAAAGGTGTATACAAAGCTTGTACTGCTAAAACCGTTGAAGAAATTGACAATGCTTGGCAAGATGTCGGAGTTGGAGTTGCAACAGTTATCGCATCCAAAGGCGGGATTAAAGGTATGGGAAAAACTGCCGGAGTTGATACTTCCGGTTTAAAAATGGTTACAAATGCAGGAAAACTAGTAAAATCACAACCTAAATGGATTTTTGCTAATGGATTTAAAGGTAGCGGAAAGTCATTTACAACAAATTTAAAAAATCTAAACCCATTTAAATCACAAACTAAAGAAAAGCTTAATCAAGCTGAACATGAATATGTACAAACTAATTTAGGAATGAATGATTCAGCGCTTTCTGTAGCAGAAAAAGATGCATTACTTGATAGAGCTATTCAACTTGAACAAGAAATTGCAAATTTAAAAACTGCAAGAATGAATGAACTTTGCACTTCTCCTACAAAATGGATTAGTAAGCAAAATAGAAAAGCTGTTACAGAGCATACCGGCAAAAACCTTGTAAAATCATATTGGGATGCTAATACCGCAGGTAAAACTTGCCTAGGCAAAGCTTGGATATCTAAAACAATGTTTGTGGCAGGAAAAGCTACTAAAGGAGCAATGGGTGCCATGGCGCCGGATTTTATTCTCTGGGACCAAATTCAAAGTGGTTCATATATGACTACATTTATGGGAACAGATATGCTTGCATACAAGCAAAACTATGAAGAAGGTGCGTTAAATTCTTTGATTGCGCCGGAATCAGTTCAACATTTATCAGCAGAAGAATACGATAACCAATTAGCTTCATTAACCCAACAAGAAAAGGCTATAAAAGACCAGCTTGCTACATTGGATAAAAAGAACGGTTCAGCTGCTTAATCCGACATTACGCTCATTTCGCAAATCTTGCAATCGAATTTTAGCGGATAAGTTTTTCCGAATTCATCACGCAAAACGAGATTAACGGGTGCTTTACACATGTTTAATGAATATTTAATACAATGCTTGCAACGCATTAATGGAACTTGTCGATTTGGCTGTTTGCTCTCAAAGGATGATTCAAGAACTTTGACTCCTGATTTTTCATAAAACATTTTAGCTGCTTTATTATGAACATTCGCTCTATAATCAACTTCTTTTAAGAAATATTCCGTATGTTCCATTTCTCTTTGAGTTTGTCGGATTTTTGTATTGTAAATATTCAGTCGCTCATTCATTAAATCCTCAAACAATTCTCTGCGTAATTTATTAATTTCACTAACCGGCATGAAAGGAAGTTCTGATTCAATATTAATATTTTGAATATAAAAATCACTTTCGCCTGTTTTTGAAAATTGTTTTATAAAATTATCTTTCATTTTTTGAGGATTTTTTGCTTTTTCATTGCCTAAAATTGATTTGGATATTGAAATATTATCTTCGTCAATAATTGTTAAAACTCCGTCTTTAACAGAAATTCTAACTCCAATCTGTCTTTTTACCGGTTTAGCCAGTTCTTTTTCAAAATCGGAATCATAATTTCGCCACAATTTATCTCCAACTTTTAGTTTTACTGACTTGTTAGGGGAAATGGTCATTCCTACAACTTTATTAACAAGGAAACCTTCGCCTTTACAATAAATCCCGTCTTGCGGATGAATTTCTTTGTCGGTTTTTAATTTAAAACAATCTTTTTTTACTTCAATAACTTCACCCAAATACTCACCTTTTGATTTTGGAGATTCTTGATTGAAACAATTCGTACGACCGTTTAAGAAATATTCCGTAAAACCTCTGTTAAAACTCTTTTCCGGATTTGAAATAAACTGATAAACACTTCTTCCGGAGGAAGTTCCTTTCCCAAGTTTTTGTCTATAATAAGCCACAATATTCTTAACATAACCTGAATCTTTGAGACGTCCTTCTATTTTAAAAGAACAAACACCTGCATTTTTCATTTCATCTAAACAGTTTGAAGCATTAAAATCTTTTAGGCAAAGTGCATAGAAATCTTTTTTTATGATTTTACCATCTGTTGTTTCAACAGTGAATTTTTTACGGCAAGGTTGAGCACATTCCCCTCTGTTTGCCGAACGTCCGCCTATGTATTGACTCAAATAACATTGCCCGCTCATAGATACACAAAGTGCTCCGTGTACAAAAGCTTCTAATTCTAAATTAGGATTCTGTTCATGTATTTGTTTAATTTGTTCAATTGAAAGCTCTCTTGCCAAAATTACTCTTGAAACACCAATTTTATTAAAGAATTTAACTTTTTGAGGTAAATAATTGTCGCATTGAGTACTCATGTGGATTGGAATTGGTAAACTTAATTCCATTAATCGTTCAAGCAGTCCCATATCCTGAATAATTAGTGCATCCACATCAATATCAGAAAGTTGTTTAGCTATATTAATTGCTGTTTCTAATTCAGAATCAGTCAAAATAGTATTCATTGTAACAAATACTTTTGCCCAGAATTTGTGTGCATAATCAACAACTTCTTTGATATCTTCCAGTGTATTTGGAACATTTTTACGAGCACCAAATTTTGGAGCGCCAATATAAACTGCATCTGCTCCACAATTAATTGCCTCAAATGCTGTTTGCTTATCTTTTGCCGGTGCAAGAAGTTCTGTTTGCATATTTTAAGCTATCCTTAATTACTTTGTATCAACTAATTTTATCGTATCACTTATAAGCTTTTAATTCTTAGTTTATTTAAGACCGTGACTGAGCTACAAGCAATACTTTTTCATTGCAGAAACAAATCCGTCTTCAAAAACAGAATCTGTTATATAATCAGCTTCATTTTTTAATTCTTCTGTTGCATTACCCATTGCGACTTTAAGCCCCCCAGCTTGTAGAAGAGCTATATCATTATTTTGGTCACCGATTGTTAAAATTTCGTCTTTATTTAGGTCCCAATATTTTTGTAAAAACTCTACTGCACATTTCTTTGAAGCTTCAGGATTAGAAAATTCTAAAAAATAAGGAGTTGATTTAACAATATACAAATCAGGAAACAATTTTGGCAATTCTTTTTCATATTGATTAATTCGTTCCGGATTAGAATAATCTATCGCCAACAATTTATTTATTTTGTCTTTTTTTATTTCACAAAAAGGTTTAACAGTATGTTCTGTATGCAAGTTATTACAGTATCTTTGGACTTCATAACATTCTGTTTCAGAATACAAAATGTCATCGTTATAAAGATTAATATGAATGTTTTCCTGTTTTGCCCATTTTAAGACTCTCTCTGCTTGTTCTTCCGTTAAGCATCTTTCATAAAGTTTTTTCCCGTTATGAACAACCAATCCGCCCTGATAAGAAACAACAGGAGTATCTAATCCTAAATCTTGAGCAATTCTTACAGCTGCAGCATTCATTCTTCCCGTTACAAGAACAACTTTAATTCCCTTTTTGCATAAATCGCTCACGCATTTTTTTACTCCGGAAGTAAAATCCCCTTCCGGAATTAAAATTGTTCCATCAATATCTGTTGCAACCAATTTAATCATATAAATCCTCTCTAATGTAGCAATCGTTTAGAAAACTTTCCCATGAAAATCTGTCCCGCCTGTTCTAATTAATTCCGGATGATTTTTGGCGATATTCAAAACATCTTTTGCTGTATGAAATTTTACTATTTTTCTAAATCTTGGATAAGGATAATAAGTCTCAATCCCATCTAATTCAATTTTTATTAAATCTCGTACTAATTGTTCCAAGCTCAATGCCCAATAACATGCTGGATGGGCTAAAACGGCAATTCCTCCTGCTTCATGAATTGCTTTAATCAAGTTCTTTACATTTCTGTTTGAAAAAAGTCTTGGTATAACATCCTCTGTATCTTTTTTATTTTTTGCTAAAAAAGGAGTTAGGGCAGAATGATTAATATCTATTCCATAAGCCAACAAGTGAATAAAAACATACCCGAACCAGCAATCAAATTCAACACCTGTTAACAAAATACTGTCTTTAACATTTTTATGCGCATCTACTGTATTGTGATCCGTAATTGCAATTAGCTTATAACCTTGAATTTTTGCCGATTCGATTATTTGGAGGGTGTCTCCTTCCCCATCAGATAAAGAAGTATGTATATGGAGATTTACTCTATTATTTTTATAATCATCCTCTGTAAAACTATTCAACAATTCTCTTAAATTTTCCATAACTTTATAATACAATAAAGAGATGAAATATTGAAAGGTTTCCACAAATGACTAAGAAAAACAAAACTCTACTTGGTATTTTTATAGAATCTATTGGTTTATATTTTTCTAATTTTGATAAATTTGTCAAATACATGACATTTCCGGTTTTAGGACAACTTGGAGGATTAAGTTTAGTATTTTTGTTGACGTATTTTTATGCAAAAAATATGCCCGCTCTTATCGAAAAATTTCCAAATTTAAATAGCTTTTCTCTATTGCTGGGAGTTGCGATTCTTCTTATTCTCCCTGGATTATCAATATTTATGAAAGCCTTTTGGGAATATCTTGTTGCTTATGGGGCAGTAAATTCAATGCTTGAAAATATGCTTAAATCTGGTAAAGTTTACGATTTTGATGCTCACACTGAATTAATAAAAAGAAGAGCAGTTCCTTTTATTGGTTTGTGGTTTTTATTTGGAATATTTTCTTTGGTTTCAGTAATCCCATTCTTCTGGGTACCATGTGGAGTATTGGCAGTATTTTTTGTATTAGTATTCCAAGTTTTTACTTACGAGCCTGAATTATCCCCTATCGGTTGTGTAAAAAAAAGTTTGCAACTTGTTAAAGGACATTTTGCTTCAACTTTTATGTTGATAGCACTAGTAGGTGCGTTGACTTATGTTTTAGTTCCGCAACTTGTCAATATGATATTTAGTTATATAAAATTAACACCGATTCTTGCCGGTTGGTTAACTCCTATTGTTGCAGAGTTTCCTCTAAATGAATGGAACAATTGGTTATCATATCTTTATATAAAACCAATAAAAGCGGAAGAGATAGCTCTTTTTGCTATAACTACTTATATTGCACAAATTTTTATTCAATATTCTCTTCCTTTACGTTCAATTTTATGGGGAATGTGGTATAAAGAACTTAACGGTTCTATTCCCAAAACAGTAGAAAAAAAGAAATCATATAAGAGTAAAAAACCTAGTGAAAAATTAATGGAAGCTTCTCATAAAAAGTATTCTTCAAAGAAATTAGATAGAAATCTTTTAAAAAGAGCAATGGAAAAAGATGATTAATTAAGTTTGTAAATTCTGAAATTCCACCGGTCTTTTATCGTTGTTTGTAACGTATAATTTTTTTCTACCCATTTTAAGATATCTTGAGCATAATCGACTCCAAATTCACGGAAATAGTATGCAGAAGTGTCATAATCATTCAAAATGATATATTCAGGCTTAATAATTTCTAACCTTTTTATTATCAAATATTCGCCAAAGGTTTCCACATAAAGCGGAATTAATGAATAAAATTTATTATCACTTTTCCTGTTCGCTAAAACATTAATCGCTAAACACTCCGGATAAACGACAATTTTATCAGTTTTTAAAGTATTTTCGTTGACATATTTAATGACGTTATCCAATTTCATGTTTTTATGGACAAGAGAATTTATATTAAAAGCTCCTATAATTAAACTCCAGATTATCATTAAGCTAAAAAGGATTTTTCTAAATTTTTCAGGTACCAGTATAAAAAACGAAATTAATATAAACGGCATAAAATACACACCGTAAGACTGTAGCGTTAATGCAAGAAACACTTTTGCACTTATTAATAAAGTAGTAATAATAAAAAATATTTCGTTACTTTTAAGAGTTTTAAAGCGAATTATTCCAAGTAATAAAATGACCGGTAATGCCCATATAATAACTTCTTGATACTGAATCCAATAAATCGGACAGAGGAATTTGACAATATTTGTAATATAAATCGGAATCAACTCTAATCTAAATGTCAAACCCATTACAGAATAAAACCAATAAAGGGTTTTTGAGCCACTCATTAAGTTAATAATATTTGCGGTTGAAATAATATCATTTAGTCTTACTCCCTGAATTGTCAAAATACAACCAGTTATAAATATTGGTAAAATTAAAGATATTAAATTTTTCTTCCAATTAACTAACTTTGACCAATAAATTAATAAAGGAAACAGAAGTACAAATTCATATTTGCTAAGAATTGCCAATGAATAAAATAAATACATTAAAGGAAATCTTTTAATTAACCCATAGTATAAAGAAATTAGTACAAAAAGAGCTCCATATAGAATTCCAAATGAATATGGCAAAAATGAATTAAATACATTTGGAGATAAAACTAGTCCTGAAATTAAAAAAAGAGATATCCCGAAAGAAAAATTTCTATTTAAAAATATTTCTGATAATTTATTTGTTAAAAATATAATAGAACAAGTTGAAAATAATCCGGCAAAATATAATGTGTTTAAACTTGTACCAAAGATTTTCATAATAAAGGCATTAATCAAATATGCAAAAGGAGGATAAATTAGGAAAATATCTTTGTATAAAGTTTTTCCTTCAATCATTTGCTGTGGAATATAAACTTCTCTAAAAGAATCCACCATAATATCGCCGAATTGTCCGTAAAACAGCACAAAAAACAGAATAACAAACAATTCCGGCAAAATAATATGCCAGTTATTTTTTATAAAATCTTTCAATTAAATACTCTTTCTACACAAATCTTAACAAAATAATCAAATTTAGGCAATTTTGTAACAAAAAAATACTTTATATAAATGTAAAGGTAGTAGTTAAGGTGTTGTAGAAATGACAGTATTACCAGGGTCATTAGATTATTTATATTATAATGGAACGCTTGATCATATTCCGTATGAAGCTTATGAAATGGGTCCTGTAACACCATCCGGCATGGCACAAATGTCAGGAATGGGAACGGGAATTGGTATGGAGTATGGTATGAACCCAATTGGTGGATATAATATGAATCCTAACTATCAAATGAATGGCTATGGAATGGGTGGATATGTACCAACTTATCAAATGAATGGTTCACAATACCTTCAAGCTGCGCAACAAGGAAGTTTGTATAATAATTACACTACTCAAGACAATTTTGTAAACAGATACAATTCTGATATTTCACAAGGACAAAATTGTCCAAAAGGAAATTATGGATTTGGAGAAAATGGAAAAAATTTCCGAGAATCAATAATTGAAGCCGCTTCTGCTACAAAAGACACAGTTTCAAGTTCTCCAAATTGGATTAAAGGAATTTTAGCTGGTGGAATTATGCTGACGACTCTTTGCATGTTGTTCAAAGGGAAAAAGAAACCAATTCCGCAAATTCACAGTTCCAGTTTATTATCTAAATTAAATCCTAAAAACTGGATAAAAAAATAAAAACACTATATTAACCTTATTAAAATACCTTATTAATTAACCAATTTTCACGCCTTTTCAAAGGCGTTTTTTTTGCTGATAATTTGTCAAGTTGGCAACTATTCATCACCATCAAATAATTACATCGCCCTGTTTTATTTCTAATGAAATATAGTTTTTTGTGAAGATTTTATCCCACTTATTATAAAGCCTAACACCTTTCATTCTCAGGACTTTATTATCTCCACACAAAATCCCTATTGTTTTTGTTTGAGAATCAACTTCTACTATTGTTCCATAATCAGTATAATCGGATTGATTTTCCTCTATGTTTGTTGAATGTGGATTTGGCGATATTGCAGTTATTTTATGGTAAAAATAGGTTTTATTCCAAGGGTGATTAGCTCTAATTAGTGCATAATTTTCTTCTGCCGTTTTCTTAAAATCCAACTCAAATTCATCAGGATGCGAATAATAAGTTGCTTTATCCTCTCTTTGCTGCAACGGGATTATAATATCTTCCTTTAAAGCCTTCAAGAGCTCACAGGCAACTCCTCTTGCCGTAAGTACAGTTCTCTGTTTTAGACTTTCTCCGGTATCAGAAGGGTATATTTTAATCTCTTCTTGTGCAAGAATAGCACCGCTATCAAAACCTTCATCAATCAAATGAAAAGTTACACCACTAGTTTGCTCTAAATTCCTAATTGTCCAAAAATAAGGATTTGGACCTCTGTATTTCGGAAGCAATGAGGGATGTGCATTTATTGTCGCAATTTTGGGAATATTAAATGTAGCTTTTTCAAATTTTTCCCCCCAAGAACCTACCAAAATTATATCGGGATTGAGTTTTAAAAGTTGTTTGCGGAATTCATTGGAATTAACACTCTTTGCTTTTATTTCAGGCAAATTATAACTTTTAATATAACTATATTCTACGGAAGGATTGAACATATCCTTGATTGATTTTACAAACGGAGAGTATTTTAAAGTATCTTTTCTCAAAACTCCCACAATTTGACAATTCGCATCAAGAGTTGCAGCAATTAAATTTGTAAACATTTCGCCATATCCAACAATGACTACTTTAAGCATATTTTCACATCCTTCTCTATTTGATTCTTTAAATCTTCCAAGCTTTCAAATTTTTTTTCATCTCTTATTTTTGAAACAATTTCGACTCTTAATCTTTGTCCATACAAATTAGATTCATAATTTGGAATATGAACTTCTAAAAGTTCTTCTGCTCCAATTGTTGGTTTTACTCCCCAATTCATAATTGCAGGCATGGCTGCAACATATACTTTATAAACACCATAAGGAATTCTAACAATATTTTGGGGATATTTCATGTTTGCAGTTGGGAACCCTAGTTTTTGTCCTAATTGTGCTCCTTTTATGACCACAGACTCTATAGAAAAATTTCTAGTCAAAAATTTATTAGCTTTTTCTATATTTCCAACTTTCAGCAATTCTTTAATTCTTGTTGAACTCACAATCTCATTTTCAATTATAGTAGGCGGTGTACAAATATAATTGTAAGATTCCTGATTCTTTCTTAAAAAATCAGGATTTCCCTGTTTATTTGCGCCAAATGTATGATTAAATCCTGTAATTATTGAAATGGGATTAAATTTATCAATGAGGTCCTTTAAATAATCATCGGCTGAAATCCTTGCTAAATTTTTGAAATCACGCTCAAAAATATAATCAACCCCCAAGTTTTCAATCAAGTTATAATTATATTCTCTGGGATAAATATATTCAAACGGAGTCCTAAAATATTCAGCCGGAGATTTAGAAAAAGTTACAAGGACTTTTATTCCCTGTTTTGAATTTTTTATAACATCACGATGACCGGCATGCACACCATCAAAAAAGCCTAAAATAAGAGCTGAATTTTGTGGAAAACAAGAATTTTCATAGAGAATTTCCATGATTTACGCAATTACATCAAATTTGCCTTGCTCAATCTGACCATGACAAAAATTCTTCCATTCATTTATTGCATCAAAAATTTTACTTTGTTTATCAGCAACATTCTTTCTGGAGTTTAAAGAATTAAATGCAGTTTCAGTATAATTATCGTTATTTTTACAATGTAAACCTGAATTTAAGACAGTTTGACAACAGTTAAATGAAATAGCAGAAACTTGCATATAAACCCCTTTCCTATGAGAAAATTTTACCACAACAATTTTTCT
Source organism: uncultured Vampirovibrio sp. (assembly GCA_964531425.1). Lineage (GTDB taxonomy): Bacteria > Cyanobacteriota > Vampirovibrionia > Gastranaerophilales > Gastranaerophilaceae > CAG-196. Next base: position 31,626 of record CAZHEI010000002.1, read on the forward strand.
TTGGCAATGGGTTTACTGGGTAAATATTTTAAGATTTTAAAATAATGCTTTTAAGCCAAGTCCGACAAGGATTAGCCCCGCAAATATTTCTAATCCTTTTGTTGGAAGATTTTTTAGTTTACCACCCAATTTAAAACCCGCAAGAGAGTTTGTAAAGGTAATAATCGTTATTAAAATAGCCGGTTTTAAAATATGATTTCCATAAAGAGATAAAGATATTCCTGCTGAAAACGCATCAATACTGGTTGCAATTCCAATCATAAAAAGGCATGACAAACAGATGCAACATTGTTTTTCCTTATCAGTGTCAAAAGCTTCTTTGATGAATTTTAAACCTAAAAAAACGAATATTGTAAAAATTATAATGCTCGCATAAGGAGCAATAAAATTTTTAACAAAAGATGTCATGAAATATCCAAGGCATGGCATAATTCCCTGAAATATCCCTGTAAAAGAGGCTAATAATAAAGCATTCTTCACTCTGTTATGCCTGAATGACAATCCGTAAGAAAAGGATACAATACAGGCATCAATAGAAAGCGCCAGCGCTAAAAGAAAAATTTCTAAATAAGTCATAGAACTGCTCCCTAGAACACATCCGTTTTAATAGGGTTCTTAAATTTAGTAATATTACCTTGAAATAACAATTTAACTGTACCAACCGGACCATTTCTGTGCTTAGCAATAATAATTTCAGCCTCGCCTTTGTTAGCAGCTTTTTCCGCTTCTTCCTCTTCACTTTCCGCATTTTTGTAATATTCATCACGATAAATAAACATTACAATATCAGCATCTTGTTCAATAGAGCCTGATTCTCTTAAGTCTGAAAGCATTGGACGTTTATCTGTTCTACTTTCTACCGCACGTGATAATTGTGAAAGTGAAATAATAGGAACATTTAATTCTTTTGCTAAGATTTTCAAACCTCTTGAAATACTTGAAATTTGTTGCATACGGTCTTCTCGTCCGGTGCCTTCTATTAATTGTAAGTAGTCAATTACAATTAAACCAAGATTTTTTTCAGCCATCGCAAGACGTCGACATTTTGCTCTCAAATCCGTAATTGTACAACCTGCTGTATCATCAATATAAATAGGAGCTTGAGAAAATGCATCCATTGCAACCGCTAATTTTTCCCAATCTTTAGTTTGCATATTACCGGTTTTTAAACGTTGTGTGTCAACCTCTGCTTCTGAACACAGTAATCTTTGAACAAGCTGTTCTTTTGACATTTCTAAAGAAAATATTGCTACCGGAACATTTGCTTTTAGAGCAACATTTTGTGCAATATTCAATGCAAAGGATGTTTTACCCATTGCCGGACGGGCTGCCAAAATTATCAAATCTGATTTTTGAAGTCCATTTGTCATTGTGTCCAAATCATAAAAAGCAGTTGGAGTTCCTGTTAATTTGTCTTTATTTTGATAACGTTCTTCAATTTTTGCATAAGTATCATAAACCAAATCTTTAATCGGTAACAATGCTTGAGAAGCTTTTTGAGAAGCTATATCAAATATAAGTTTTTCAGCAACTTCCAAAGATTCTTCAATCGGGTTCAAATCATATCCAGTACTAATAATTTCAGAACCTGCGTTAATTAAAGAACGCTTGATTGCTTTCTCTTGAACGATTTTTGCATAATATTCAACGTTAGTTGTTGTAATTGTTTTATAACTTAAATCATTAATAAAAGCCCGCCCGCCAACTAGTTCTAACTTTTGGTTAATATTTAATACATCTGAAACTGATACGATATCAATTTTATCTTCACCATTATAAAGCTGTAGCATAGCTTCATAAACATATCTGTGAGCAGGTTTGTAAAAAGATTCAGGACGTAGATGCTCTACAACTTTGTTCATACAAACCGGACTAACAAGAATCGCACCTAAAATAGCCTCCTCTGCATCTATATTTTGTGGCATCATTTCTGATAGTTCTGCATTATTAACTTTTTTTTGCTTTGTTGAATATGATGTAGACATTTTTTCTCTCATTTGTAATAGTTGTACTTATACTATATTGCCAGTAACAAAGTTTACTGACAATAGTATGTTAAAGGATGTTAAATATTTTTAAATATTCGTCAATTTTTCTCTTAAAGATTCAGCAGAACCTTCATACCCTGCTCTGCCCATCAATGCATAAGTATAATTTTTTGCTTGTTCAACTCCCGGTTGGTTAAAAGTATTAATGTTATAAAGTTCTCCCGCAATTGCTGTTTGAACCTCTAACATATAAAGGAGTTGAGCAATATTATACTCATCAATTTTTTCAATACTAATTGTCAAAGTCGGACGTGAGCAATCTGCAAGAGCAACTTTTGTCGAATCAGCTTCCGCATTAATTAAATCATTAATCGTCTTACCCCCCAAATAGCCGATTCCTGTATATTCAAAAATTCTAGGGATTTCTAAAACTGTATCAAAATTTTCAACTCTTATAAATGTGATAACTTTATCATTAGGACCTTCATTATAAAGTTGAATTTGTGAGTGCTGATCAGTTGCTCCTAACGCTTTTATAGGTGTTGGACCTATATTAACTTTTTCCCCTCTATTATTAAATTCTTTTCCCAAAGATTCTGCCCACAGTTGGACATACCAATCAGAAACATATTTTAAACGACTCGAATACGGCATCATAACAGAAAGGCGTTTCCCAAGTTTTGTGTCCATTAAATATTGAATTAATGCTCCTTGTGCTGCAATATTTTGATTTATATCGGTATTTTTCAGTGCCAAATCCATGTCTTTTATACCGTTCATAATTTGGTCAATATCTAAACCCACCAGCGCAAAAGGAACAAGACCTACTGCTGAAAATACTGAAAATCTACCACCAACATCATCAGGAACAAAGAAAGTCTTATAACCTTCTTGATCGGCAAGTTGCCTTAAAATGCCCATTTTTTTATCGGTTGTTGCAACAATATTTTTACGATAATCATCTCCAAGTTCTTGTTGCAACAAATCTTTCACAATCATAAATTGTGACATGGTTTCCGCTGTATCACCGGATTTTGTGATAACATTTACTAAAGTTTTCTTTAAATCTAAAACTTGCAACAATCCATTGATTGAATCCGGATCAATATTATCCAAAAAGAAAATTCTAGGGAAATCATTTCTTTGTTCTTTCGTTAAAAGATTCCAATAAGGTTTAAGAATAGCTTCTGTTACAGCTAAACCGCCTAATGCAGAACCGCCGATACCAAGTACTAAAACATTGTCAAAGCGACCTCTTACCATTGAAGCGAATTCTTTTACATACCAAACAGTTTCTTCGTTATAACCAAGATTCATCCATTGAAGCCACTGTCCAAGTTTATCTTTTCTTTGATTTAAACCGGTAATAATGTCTGTAATAGTTTCACGGTAATTGGCAAATTCTTCAGTTAAATTTAAACCATTTTCAGCACCAATCACAGCTACATCAGTATTTCTATAATTAAGCTTAAGCATGCCCCTACAAAACCTTTCATGACGACCCTTATAAGATAATTGTACTATTAACAATTATTTTTTCAAGATATTTATAATCGGTAACATTTAGGAGTAAAACTATGTGTTAGATGGTATAGTTACAAATGTTTTTACTATATTCTTGTTTTATTCTTTGCCAATTTAGCACGTTTTTTACGTCGCATCAAATCAACAAATGCTTCCAATCTTGTAATATACCCTGCTTTACCGGTTTGCTCATCCATAATAAGAGCAAGGAGTGGAATGTCGTGTTCTGCTCTAATTGTTGGGAAAATATTTTGTGACATAATTTCCGGCATACAAGTAAACGGAGAAATATGAATAATTCCGTCTTTACCTTTTGAATCCGCAAAAACTACATCAGAAATGCATTCCAACGCATCTCCTCCAATATCTCTCATCAAATACGGTTTTGCCATTCTTTCTGCTCTTTGCAAGTGAGTTTCTTTGTTTTGGAACGCTTTTGGTATAATCGCATCTTTTAAGAAACTTCCAACTGTTAAACTTCTTCTTGTTTGCACTCCCATTCTGCCAAGTTCTCGTTCAATATTTTGGTTTGAGAATTCATCATTTACAAGATAAATTTCACCTGTCAAATCAACATATAAAACTTCTCTGTTTTCATCAATTTCAGTTTTTTCAATTTCTTTCAATGCTTGCTCGTAAGCTTTTTTTAAATCTTTTGTTGATTCGACTTTATCAATTATTTTTAAAGCTTTCTTATAATTTCTTTCAGCATCTCCAAATTTAACTTCTCTCGCACGATAATATGACAACGCTTTATCTAAATCATCAATTACAAAAATTTTTCGCATTGTAATGTTAATTGCTCGCATAATAAGAATAGGGTCATTTTTACCGGAAATATCTCTTAAAAAATTATATAAACCTTTTATACCATCATACAAAGAAAGCTCAATATAATTTGCGTTGTAACCTAAATCTTTTAGTGTGCTGTAAATGTTATTTCCATATTCTCCTAAACGACAAATCCCAGGAGAGGTAATCATTGCAACATAATCGGCACCACCTTCAATTGCTTCAATAAAATTACCTAGAATAAGTTTATATGGAAGACAAATTGCTTCCGGAGAATTTTTTGTTCCAAATGATAAGGTTTTTTTACTGGTATATGGCGGAATATAAGGTTCTACCCCGATTTTTCTAAGTCCGGCAGCCCAAGCTATAGAAATAGTTCCCATGTGTGGAAATGCAACTTTAACTCTTTTTTGTTTAGCCATTTATACTCCCCTTGTATCAGTTTGATTTTATTTTCTAATCAATTTTCACTTTTTCATTATACTTCAAAAAAATTTTGTTGTATAATTTGATCTATGGGGAGAATTATTCAACTATCAAAAAACGTAATTAATCAAATTGCGGCAGGTGAAGTTATTGAAAGACCTTATTCTGTTGTAAAAGAACTTGTTGAGAATTCTATTGATGCAGGTTCTACAAGAATAAGTGTTGAAGTTGCAAATGAATGCCGAGATTTACGGGTTGCTGACAATGGTTCAGGAATTCATCCGGATGACATTTTGCTTGCTTTTTCAAAACATGCGACCAGTAAAATTCAAACAGGAGAAGATTTGTATGACATTCATACAATGGGATTCAGAGGGGAAGCTCTTGCGAGTATAATTTCTATTGCAAAATTAACTTGTACGACCAGAACAAAAGATTTTGATTACGGAACAAAGGTTGAATGTCAGGATTCAGAAGTTAAACAAGTTAAAACCGGTTGTGCTGTTGGTACAATCATGGAAATCAAGGATTTGTTCTTCAATTTGCCTGTAAGATTAAAATTCCTAAAAAGCCCAAAAACCGAATTGTCCTACATTACAGAATTTTTACAATCAATTTCTTTAGTTCATCCGGAAATTTCATTTGAATTAAAATTCAATGGTAAAATTGTTTTTAAAACTACAGCTCAAAATGACCAATTACAAACAATAAAAGAAATTTTTTCAAATGAAGTAACAACAAATCTTAAACCTGTTTTAAAAACAGACAAGCTTTCAGGTTTGAAAATTTCCGGATTTGTAAGTTCTCCTGATTACACCAGAGCAAGCAAAAAAGATTATTATATGTATGTAAATTCTCGAATTGTTAAATGTCCGGCATTCCAAAAAGCAATTGATATGGTTTACAGAAATCTTATTGGAAACACAAGATATCCGTTTATTGTTCTAAATCTCGAGATTCCGCCGGTTGATGTTGACGTAAATGTACACCCAACAAAAAAAGAAGTTCGTTATAAAAATCCGAACCAAATATTTAATTTTATTTATTCTGCTGTAGATTCTGCGCTCAAGTCTATTAGAGAACAAGAATCTGTTGAAATACAAACGCCTATTGAGGAGTTTGTGCAAAAATCAGAAGAACCAATAATCCAAGAAGAAACTTCTGTTCCGGCAACGGAATCAATTTCTGATATTTTTTCAAAAGGAATTGAAGAAGATTCTAAACCGGTTCTTAATATCCCAAGACCTAAGCTTGAGGTTGTGCAAAAACCTAAAATAGAACTTATATCCGTTCAATCAAAGTTAATAGAAGAACCTGAATTTATTCAGGAAGATGTAATTATTGGTCAGTATAAAAAGACTTATATTCTTATTGAAAAAGAAAATGGGCTTGAAGTAGTTGACCAACATATTGCAGATGAAAGATATATTTATGAAAAATTAAAAGAGTCTAAAAATATTGATTGTCAGCTTTTATTTATTTCTGATGTAATAGAAGTTTCAGCTTCAGACAAGGTTTTGCTTGAATCAAACAAAGAAAAATTAAGCAAATTTGGATATGAAATAGATTTTATTTCTGATACAGAGGTTATTTTCAGGAAAGTTCCTCAATTATTGTCAAAAATCTCACCAAAAGAAATTCTTGCTGATATTTTAGAAAATATGCACGGGAATTTAGATAATATTGAAGAACAAATATTAATCACAACATCTTGCAAAGCTGCGGTTAAGGCAAACACTTACTTAAGCCAATACCAAATGGAAGAAATTATCAAAAATTGGAGAACAACAAAGAATCCTGAGACTTGCCCTCATGGAAGACCTATCGCAAAATTCTTTGAGCATAAAGATTTGGCAAAATTTTTCCAACGTAATAAATAATGTGTATGCGGAGAAAATTGTGAATTATTCGGTGAATTGTAAATATTTCTTAATAATTGCGCAATTTTTAATATTGAGTTGTTTTAAGTAGATTGTAGTAAATGAAAGGAATTTTTATGAATGTTTTTGCAATCAGTAATAGCTATCCAGTTGTAACTAAAAGTACACAATATGACACAACTTATCCTCCGGTTTCAATTACTCCGGATGAATCTTATATGGAGGAAGAAGAACAAAAAACTTCAAGCATGCTTCCTCTTATAGCAGCAGGTCTTCTTGCTGCAGGTGGTATTGGTTATGGAATATATAAGCATAAAGAAATTGGAGATTTAACTAAAAAACTTTCTGAGAAAACAAAAGAATTAGAAACTGCTAATAAAACTATAAAAGATAATAATGATAAAATAAAGAAGACAGAAGAGGCGCTTAATACTGCTAATTCAGAATTAGAACAGCTAAAAAGCAGTGCAAAATCTTCTACAGGAAAAGCTTCAAATGAAGGTGATAAAGTATCTCTTTTCCAACGTATAAAAAACTGGTTTAAAGGTTTTAAAAAGAAAAAAGATTAATTTAATCATCTTTTAATATTGAATAAATTATTGATGGGTGGAATGACAATTGTTCCACCCATCTAACTATTACAAATTCATGATACAAAGGTGTGTTTATGCGCACAATACGGCTAATATTACAATTTAATAAAATAGAAGACTGGATAATATCGTTATCCTGCCTTCTATTTGGTTTATAACTAATATTTGAAGCCTCCTAAATGTTCAAATATTTCAAATGCAGACATTCCCGAATCTCCATCTGAAGTATCAGTAGAGCCAATATCATCAGAATCACTTGTTATATCTCCATCTGCCAATATATCAGTGTCAGTATGTCCCATGATTTTATTTGAGCTATCTACGTCTAAAGCTTCCAACGGAGCTCCTCCTGATATATCACGAGGTCCTTTTAAAATTCTCCCATTATAGCGCCCATTGCCTATATCAGCAGTTACTACCTGATCATTCTGACCAGCAATATAATCATCTGTTTGAGGAAACCATCTTTCATGTACACTTTTAGGAAGCTCTTTCGTTAATATATAATACGCACGTTCTTTAAAGCTTAACCCTCCTGGAATAATCATATCCGTTGCTTTATAGTAAGGCACATCCGAACCTGACATACTACAACCGGCAAGAACTGCTAATCCTGCAACAGCCGTTTTTTGTAAATTTGCTCTAACCGGTTGTTTTGCAATCGAAGTCAACCTTGGTGTAATCTTTGTAATCATTATTTATTCTCCTTTTTAACTTCTCTAAAATTTACTTTTATGCATTGAACTTAATATAAGATTTATCGAAAGACTACGTATTTTAAACTCTTTCTTTATTCATTTCTCTGTCGTACTGTTCAGAAAGCTGACCTTTTTTAATTATTTCTGCAATCATAAATCCTGCAGCTGCTATCATAAGACCCACACTTATTTTTTCCGATGTATTTAATTTTTTAGATAAATCCATCTTCAATACCATCGGGAATGCTGCACCAATGAATGCTAGTGTAGAGAGTTCCTTAAAAGATTTTACTGTTGCATTATTATCTATATAATCCCTTTTTTCAAGTCTTTTTTTGTACTCATCAACTTGTTCATCTTTACTATTTCTTTTAAATACATTATTGTAATTTAATGTTGATATTGAATTTATTTGCATATATTTCTCCTTATCACATCTTCATCTTTTTAATAAAATCTTGTAATGCGTTCAATACTTCGTCCATAGTTTTGCCCTGTTTTCGTTGTTTATCCATGAATTCAGCGGCTTGTATTAATGCCGCACCTAGTGTAGCCGTTGTTGTACCCGCAACAAACGCATTAAGTGCATTGCCAGCCAAAGGGAACCAAGTAACAGTTTTAGATAACCATCTAAAAGTACTAGTACCAATTTTGTGTCCAGCCAATCCAGTACCAATTATTTTTAAAGCATTTTTAGATAAATCAAATTTATAAATACCATTTAGTATATATGTTGCCATGCCTATTTCAACACCTGATAATGCAACTTCATCGAATCCGGGGGCTTGTGCTGTCAGAGCAGCAAGTCCTGCATTTCCAGTACTATAAGCTGCAACAGCAGCTTTAGCCATTTTTACTTCTGCTGGTCCGCACAATGCTTTCAATTCACTTTTAGGTGCTTTTAACAAGCTTCTATTTACCGCTCTTTTTGCCAGCGGAGCTTGTAAGGTTGCCCCAAAACCTATGTTGTTAATTGCGTTTACTTCCATACGATAATACCCCTTACACATAAATTGATTGTGATACGTCTGAGCTGATAGTAATATAAATAATTTCTTCATGCAAGCAAACTTGGCAAGTTTGTAAAATTTTTGTTACAAACTAGCAAAAGTTTCAATGTTTGCATTCTTATATAGTATGAATGTAAAATTTAGCAATAATGCCATTAATTTTAAATCAGGTTTAACAAATAAGATTTTGTTAAACGAAAAATCAATCAATATTGAGCAACAAGAATTGAACTTTGCTGAAAATTTTGGTATTGAATCAAAGTTTTTGGAAAATAAATCGGGTGCGTTAGCGAATCAATTATGTTTAGAGATTTTTGCAGATTTGTCAAACAAATTGAATCTGAATTTAACAGTACCTCCTGCAATTTTTCTTTATGATAAAAATCAGCTTTTAGACTTCTCTTCATCTGCAAATTTTTGCATACCTGACACAAAAGAAGTCTTAAAAAATGAATACCCTTTTTCAGGTCGTTCAATATTTTTTAGGAATTTTAAAAATTTAGAAGAAATTGATAACAATACTGAATACCAATATCACAATAAAATTAGCAGTTCCTCTCATTTTTTAGCGCCGTTTATTCATGAATGGATACATAGCTTCCATTTGGATTATATTTTTAAAACTTTTGGCTATGGAGGAGATTGTGAATATTTAAACGAAATTTATCTAAAACAATCATCCGTTTCAGGAGTAAAATTACTAAAATTTCTAGAAACAAAAACTTTATCCTCAGAAGAAAACGAAATTATATTTAAAACACTGGGTAATTATTCAACATTACCCATAAATCAATATCTCGAAATTTTTGCAGAAACATTAACTAAATTTATTTGTGAATCTTTAAAAGATTGCAAACTTATTAAAAATCCTTTTGAACAATTAAAAAACGCTAATCCTGAATTCAAAAAAATATTTCAAAAAATTTGTTTGTTTAAATAAATTCTCGTTCATTTTGAATTAATGGTGCGTTTATGCACACAATACGAGTTAATTCCGCCTTTTTTGTTATTTACAAATCTACCATTTCTTTTAAATCGTTGAGCTGTTGCTTTATGTGTGAATTGTTTGTTTCGATTGTGTTCGCAAGCTTAGCTTCCTCAATAGCTTTCTTCAATAATTTTGGTTTTTGAGTTTGCTTATACATTCTTTCATAACAGTAAGATAGGTATAAGTGTGGAATATAAGAATTAGAAAGCTCACTCCACTGTGTAAAGTATTTTATTGCAGAAAGAGTATTACCGCTTTTATAGTCAATATAGCCAATTCTCTTCAACAATTCTTCCGGAGATTCCTGTTTATAGTAATCTTTGTCATTGCTATTATTTGAATACAATACAATTGAGCATCTATCAGAAGAGCGTTTGCAATTTAACGGTTTGCTATTATAAGTATTATATTTGCCTTCTTTTACCCATTGAGGCAGAAAATATTTTTGAGTTGCGTTTAAATTAGCAATCCTTTTTTCAGCAATAGGATGAGAATCTTTCAATGTTTCAGCATGAGGAAGAGCATTCATAAAATTTAAAGCTTCCATAAATTTTTCATAACTGTAACCGGCTCTAATTGCAAATTCTGCCCCAAGAACATCTGCATCAAACTCCATTAGGCGAGATTCTTTTGCAACAACTCTATCTCTAATTGGAGAATAAATAAGATTCCCATAACCTAATGTGGTAAATATCAAGACATTTTCTGTTATATCAGTCTTTTTCGCCATTTCGCTGTTTCGCTGCGAATGTCCTAGAATCTGATGTGCCATTTCATGCCCTATTACAAAAGCAAGTGCATCATCATTTCCATACAAAGAATCATATAAAGCAGTATTAATACATATTAAATTTGCTTCTCCGGACATTGCATTAAACTCAGCAGTGTTTTCATATAAAACAATTCTCCAATTCATATAATCCAATCGATTCGCTCTAATAAGAGTTTCTGCCACTTTGTACAAATTCAAAAAATCTACTTTTATTGTTACTCGATATTTTGTTGTATTTTTATTTAGTTCAGGAATAATTTGTTTATTATAATAAGCTTCATCTGATTTTAGTTTTTTAGCAAAAGCATTATCATTAACAGGTTGTATTTTATCTGCATCAAAAGTTATTAATTTAGGGTCTTTAACTAATAAATCAACTTTTTTCTCTTCAAATGTTGCATTATGAACAGTAGCATGTTTTTTTACTGAATTATATTTTTGCGATTTCTTGCTGGCTTTAATTTGCTGATCTATATAAGACGAGGCTTGCACAGATATTGCTGAAGTCATAGAAATCATTAATAATAAAGCAACAATTTTTTTTATCATATATAACCCCTTTTTCAAATTCCAAAACAAAATTTATTATAACATAGATGAATATTTTTGTGCTAGAATAGCACCGTAAGGAAATATAATTATGATTGAAAATTGGCATATACCTTTATTGATGACGTTTTTAGCCGGACTTGCAACTGTTCTTGGCGGATTTATAACATTTTTTGTAAACAAAAATAATATGAAAGTTCTATCTTTAGGATTAGGATTTTCTGCAGGCGTTATGATTTTTGTATCATTAACAGAAATTCTTGAATCTGCAAATGATATTCTTAAACCATATTTTCCTAATAACTATTGTTGGGTTGTGTTTACTGGATTTTTAATTGGCGTTTTGATTTCAAAACTGATTGACATGTTTGTTCCTGATCACGTAGAAGAAGATTTAACCGAAGGCTGTGAGTTTGAATGCAAAAGAACTCACAGAATAAAAAGAGCAGGTATTCTTACTGCTATTGCTATTGCAATACATAATTTTCCGGAAGGTTTAGGAACTTTTCTTGTTTCATCACAAGACTTAACAATCGGTATTTCTGTAGCCCTTGCAATTGCTTTGCATAATATTCCGGAAGGGATTGCGGTTGCACTTCCTATTTATCACGCTACCGGCAAAAAAAGAAAAGCTATTTGGTATTCATTTTGGACAGGTATGACAGAACCAATTGGTGCAATTATTGGATTAGGACTCTTAAGCTGGTTCTTACCACACATGTTTGTAGGTCTTTTCCTTGCTGCAGTAGTCGGAATTATGATATACATATCCTTTGATACATTGCTTCCTTTATCTCACGAATACGGAGATTGGCACTATGCAATAACCGGAGTAATGTGGGGAATAATTATTATTTGGGCTAGCTTGTTATTATTAAATCACTAGAACATTTCCAAGACTTCCGTTGGTGACAACTTGATTTCTTTAACTTCTTTTTTATCACAAGGTATGATAAAGCTTATTTTATCTTGTTGGGCTTTTTTGTCTTTTCTCATAATATCAATAAGTTCGGATTTGTCAAATTTACATTTGATACTTTTAAATCCGTATTTGTTAAGTAATTCTGTTGCTAACCTATAATAAGAATAGGTTATTAATCCTTTAGAATAAGCATGGTTAAAAACAAAAAACATTCCTTGCACAACAGCTTCACCATGCAAATATTTTTTGTAATTGCCTTTTGATTCAAGTGCATGTCCTAGAGTGTGTCCAAGATTTAGAACTTTTCTCAAGCCGGTTTCTTTTTCATCTTGATTTACAACTGCTATTTTTAGATTTAAACAGTATTCAATCACTCGCATTAAAGTCATTGGCTCTTGAGATAGCAATTTTTCACAACAAAGAGTTAAATACTCAAAGAAAAAAAGCGGATGCTTATAACCACAATTGTTTTCTATAAAAGCATATTTCAAAACCTCACCCAAACCGGACATAAATTGACGTTTATCAAGTGTTTTTAAGAAATTTATATTGATAAAAACCTGTTTTGGTTGATAAAAAGCTCCAACTATGTTTTTAATTCCATTCATATCAATTGCAGTTTTTCCACCGACAGAAGAATCAACCATTGAAAGAAGTGTTGTCGGAATTTGTATATAGTCAATTCCTCTCATATAAGTTGCGGCAGCAAATCCGGTAATATCTCCAATTACACCACCACCCATAGCAATCAGAACGTCAGTTCTTGTTAAGCCCATTTTTGCAGCTGTTTCAAGAATTTTTACATAATTTTTAAAGTTTTTTTCTTTTTCACCGTCGTTTAAAACCAAAACTTCGCAATCACAAAGCCCTAACTCGTCTTTATATAAATCATAGACTTTTTTTGAAATAACAAAAAGCCGTTTTTGAGAATTTGTAAAAGCAAAAACTTCCTCCATAAGTTTTGAAAAACTATCATCGGAGATTATTATATTATAATTTTTAACTTCAACATTGAGAGTTTGTCTCATTTATACTTCCTAATATAAACTTAGCTATTTCCTCTTCATTCATTGAACTTGTGTCAATTAAATAATGAGCTTTGAGAAAATTTTCTTCACGTTTTTTCAAAAGATTTTCAAGTACCTGACGTGGATTTTCGTTGTTTAACAGTGGTCTTGTCGAATCCTTTGATATTCTATAATATAATACATCAAGGTCAGATTTCAAATAAAAGACCTTTCCAAATTGCAACAATCGAGCTCGAGAATCAGGATTTTCAAATGCGCCACCACCGATTGAAACAATTTTTTTCTTTCCTGAAGAACAAACAAGTTTTATTGTGTCATATTCAAGTTTTCTGAAATAATCTTCTGAATATTTTTCAAAAATCTCAGCTATTTTCATACCAGATGTTCGTTCTATTAAACTATCCGTGTCTATTAACGTATAGTCAGGAAGTGATTCTGCTAAACATAATCCGATTGAAGACTTACCACTTGCCGGCATTCCAACAAGAATTATATTAACATCCATAATGCGCCTTCATTTCAACAAGATTATCACCGCCAATTTTTGCAAGCAATTCATCTACAAGAATTATTGCAACACGTGCTTCTGCAACAACAGAACATGCAGGAACTGCACAAACATCAGAACGTTCAAAATGAGCATTTGTCGGTGTCATATCTTTCAAATCAACAGTCGCAAGAGATTTTTTCATAGTAGGAATTGGTTTCATTGTACCCTTTACAATGAGAGTTTCTCCGTTTGTCATTCCACCTTCAATACCGCCTGCATTATTTGTTTGACGGTAAATATCTTTATTTTTATTTACAAAAATCTCATCATGCATTTGAGAACCCTTTAGATGAGCAGCTTCAACACCTGCACCTACTTCAACAGCTTTTACAGCAGGAATACTCATTACTGCTTGTGCTAATCTACCATCTAAGGTTTGATCCCAATGCACATAAGAGCCCAAACCAACCGGAAGATTCCCAAAGATTACTTCAAATTTCCCACCTAATGTATCGCCTTCTTCGGCTGCTTCATCAATTGCATTACGCATTCTGTCTGCCGTTAAATCATCAGCACACATCACATCAGATTTTTCGGATTTTTCTTTTATTAAAGTATATGTTTTAGGATAGAAATCCAGCTTAACATTTCCTATTTGAACAACATGCGAAAATCCCGTTACCCCAAATTCCTTGAGTATTTGTTTTGCAACCGAACCAACCGCAACTTCAATAGCAGTTTTTCTTGCACTTGAACGTTCCAAAACATCTCTTAAATCCATTAAATTATATTTTTTAGCTCCAGCATAATCGGCATGCCCAGGACGAGCTTTTGTAAAAGATTTTTCTTCAATTTTTCGCAACATATCTTCTGTTGGATATTCATAACCTATAACGGACATTGCATCTTCCCAATTTGAAAAATCTTTATTTTTTATTTCTAAACATATCGGCGCACCTGTAGTTTTCCCGAAACGAACCCCTGATTTAATTTCAACAGTATCTTTTTCTATGTTCATTCTTCCGCCACGACCATAACCGACCTGACGTCGAGCCAAATCAGCATTAATAATCTCCGGTTTTATCCTAAATCCGGCAGGAACCCCCTCTATAATGGCATTTAAACATTTGCCATGGCTTTCACCTGATGTTAAAAATCTAAAACGTTTCATTGTCATATTTTTATTATATTACAACAAAAAGCGGGTGTCGAAAATTTATTGTTTTATTAACTGGTTTGACATGCCTTATTTTTTATTGTGTAATGAAGTTGTAAATATATTTATGAAAGCTTTTAAGAGAGCTTAACTGGGGAAGGGATTTAATGTACATAAAACAGCTCGAAGTTGACAACTTTAAGTCGTTTGCAAATAAAGTTGAGATACCTATGTTAAAAGGATTTACTACGATTTCCGGACCAAATGGTTCTGGAAAAAGTAATATCATTGACAGTATTCTTTTTGCACTAGGACTTTCAACTTCTAGAACTTTGCGTGCAGAAAAACTTTTCCATTTAATATCAACCTATAACAAAAGAAATGAAGCGTTTGTAAAAGTAACGTTTGGAGAAGCCGGTGGAGATGGTGAACCGGAAGAATTTTCTGTAGCAAGACGAATCAGAAAATCTTCTCAAGGATTTAACAGCATTTATTATCTTGATGATAAGATTGTGACCCTTTCAGATATTCATGCAAAATTAGAAAAATATAATATTACTCCAAATAGCTATAACGTAATGATGCAAGGCGATGTAATGTCAATTACAAACTGCACCCCTAATGAGCGTAGAAAGATTATTGACGAAATTGCAGGGGTTGCCGATTTCGACCGTCGGATCGATCAAGCAACAGGAGAATTAGAAACGGTTGAAAAACGTGTTGTAAATTCGACTTTAATTCTGAATGAAGTTAATACTCGATTGGAACAGTTAAACGAAGAAAGAGAAGTTGCTTTAAAATATCAAAAGCTTAAAGAAGAAAAAACAGGACTCGAAAGTCAAATAAATACCGTTAAATTTTTTGATTTGAGAAGAAATCTTGAAAAAGCTCACGAAAATATTCTTGAATTCACGAAAAAGAAAAAAGAAGAAGAAATGAAATCTAAGGATTTAGATGAAAGACTTAAACTTATTCGTGAAAAATATGAAGAAATCTCTGCTACAATTAAGGAAAAAGGCGAAGGTCATCAAATTGAATTAAAACAAAAAGCAGAGGAAATCAAAGGCGCTATTTCCAGAAAAGAATCCTCTATAACTTATGCTGATAAACAAATTCAAGATAATTTAAAGACTGTTGAAAATACAAAAAACGGTATTGAAATTCAGCAAAGTAAGATAAAAGAAGCCGAATTAAAAATTTCTTTGACTCAAGAAAATATCAAAGGAATTGAAGCAAATATCGAAGAGCAAAAGAAAATTTTGCACAAAATTCTTGAAGATATGTCAGGCTTGAATGAAACAGCTGAAAAGCATATCGAAAAGAGAAATAATTTAAGAAAAGAACTAGAAACAGAACAAGACAAAGAAACAAAACTTATTCAAAAACAGGCTCCTTTGGAAGCTGATTTGTCAACGAAGAAAAAACAACTTGAAGAAACAAGAGTTAAATTATCAGAATTAGAAACTTTTAAAGCTAATTTCTCTGAAACAAAAGCTTCAAAAGAGTTGATGATAGAGCAACTTGGAAAAGAACTTGATGATTTCAAGATTATCCTTAAAAATACATTAGATGAACTGGATAAAACTAAAAATGAAATCACAGATATGGACTATGATTTGCAAGCTGCACGTAAGAAAATTTATCAGCTAGAAGCAATTAAGAGTGCTAACGAGGAAGCTAATCTCGGACGTGCTGTCGATACTGTTGTAAATGCAAATATTAGAGGAGTCCATGCTCCATTAATGAAATTGGGAAGTGTTGATGAAGAATATTCAACAGCTATGGAAATTGCAGTCGGTGGAAGGATGGCAAATATTGTTGTTGACGATGAACATGTCGCTTCAACTTGTATTGAACTTTTAAAATCTTCAAATGCAGGACGTGCTACATTTATTCCATTGAATAAAATTGTTAAATGTCCAAAAAGCTTAAATTTACCTAAAGAAAAAGGTGTAATTGATTTTGCGATTAATTTGATTGATTTTGATGATGAGTATTTGAATGCATTTTATTATGCTGTTGGCGAAACACTGGTTGTTGAAGATAGAAGTGTTGCAAACAAATTAATCGGGAAATATCGAATGGTAACACTTTCAGGCGATTTGTTTGAAAAATCAGGCTCAATCACTGGTGGTGCAGTAAGAAAAACCGGTTTAAAATTTTCACAAAATTCTGATTCTGAAATTGATACATTCAAATCTCGTTTGAGAGAAATGGAAAGTAAATACTCTGCATTGATTTCAAAACGTTCTTCTTTGGAAAACAAAATGGATGATGTAAGAAGCAAATATTCAGCTTCTACGACTGAATTTAACAAAGCGAAATTAGAATTAACGAATTTGGAAACAAGTTTCTTAAAAACAGAAACTGAAATAAATGAAAAAAATGAATTCATAAAAGTTACAGAACCTGAAATTACAAACATAGAAAAGACTCTAGATAAAATTGAAGAACAGCATATTGAAATTTCTGATAAAATGATGACTCTTCAAACAGAAATTGAAGAAGTTGAAAAACTTATGAATGATGCTGATTTGAAAGATTTGAAAGAAAAAACTGCCGGAGTTGAAGCAGAAATCAAGCGTTATGAAAAAAATATGGCTGATGCTAATAATGAAATTGAAGGTTTACATCAAAGAATAGATTTTATAAATACGACTATAAAAAGCCATAATGATACAATAGAACGTTCATTGACTAACAACAAAGAGCTTGAATTAGATAAAGCAAACTTTTCTGAAGAAATCAAAGGTTTAAAAGAACAGCTTGATGTTTTAGATGTTCAAATAAAAGAAATTACTGAAAAATTGGGCGAACTTTTAGCACAACGAGATGGTATTAATAAAGATTTGGTTGATTTAGAAACTCAAAAGAATTTAAAAGTTTCTGATATTGAAAAAATTGGAGAGCAAATTGAGTCGTTCAAAGCTCGCCGTAGAGAATTAGAGCCACAATTAGAGGAAACTCGTGCTACTTTAACAGAAGCCGGCGTAAACATTAATGAGTTAACTCCGGTTGAAATGTCAATTGATGAAATTACAAATAAAATTCAGAGATTACAACGTCGAATGGATGAATTAGGTGCAGTAAATATGCGTGCATTAGAGGATTATGACAGGGTTCTTGCTCGTCAACAAGAATTGCATAGTCAAATTGAGACTTTGAGTTCTGAAAGAGCACAAATTCTTGAAAGAATGAAAGGGTATGAAGACCTTAAAAAAGAAACATTCTTGAAAACCTATAATGCAATCAGCGAACAGTTCAAAGAAATTTTCCATAAACTATCTGATGGGGAAGGAACTTTGATTTTGGAAAATGAAGAAAATCCGTTTGCTGCCGGACTTGATATTGAGGCTCAGCCAAGAGATAAAAAGAAACAAAGGCTTGCCGGTATGTCAGGTGGTGAAAAAGCTTTGACTGCATTATCCTTTGTTTTTGCAATTCAAAGATATATGCCTGCACCATTCTACGCTTTTGATGAAGTTGATGCAAGCTTAGATGGTATTAATGTTGAAAAACTTGCTCACATTGTTCAAACTCAAGCTGAAACTACGCAATTTATTGTTGTTTCACACAGAAAACCAATGATTGAATCAGCAAATCGTACAATTGGAGTTACGCAGAAAGAAAAAGGTATCTCCAAAGTTACAGGTGTAAAACTTAGAGATTAGGCTTTTGCGTTAACTTAAAAAAAATCCCCCTCTGATAATAATAACCAATTTATTTATAGCTGGTTAGGCTATAAATTCATAAAGAATGTTTTTCGCTTGTGTTTATGATATTATATTCTTAATTGGAGAGGATGTGTAATGATAAGTTTTTTATTAAAAATGTTGGGGGATCCTAACGAAAAAAAAGTTAAAAAAATATTAGGGATTATTGATCATATAAATGCACTAGAACCGGAATTAGAAAAACTTTCTGATGAAGAGTTGCGAGCTAAAACCGATGAATTTAAAGCTATTTTAGCAAAACGCCCAACTTCTGATAATGTAAAAGCCGATAGAATGCTTGAAAAAGAAGCTTTAGATAAAATATTACCGGAAGCTTTTGCGGTTGTTCGGGAAGCGGGGAAACGTGTTTTAAACATGCGTCATTTTGATGTTCAATTAATTGGTGCATATTTTTTACATAACGGTCATATTGCCGAAATGAGAACAGGTGAAGGTAAAACGCTTGTTGCGACCCTTTCTGCTTACCTTAATGCCTTAACAGGAAAAGGTGTACATGTTGTTACTGTAAACGATTATCTTGCAAAACGTGACAGTGAATGGATGGGAAAAATCTATAAATTCCTAGGCTTAACAGTTGGAGTAATTCTTTCAAATCAACATGACGCAGAAGAATTTAACAGAAAAAGAGCAGCTTATGCTTGTGATATCACCTACGGAACAAACAATGAATTCGGATTTGACTACTTAAGAGATAACATGGCAACATCAAAAGAAGCTCTTGTTCAAAGACCTTTTAATTATGCAATTATAGACGAAGTTGACAGTATCCTTATTGATGAAGCTCGAACTCCGCTTATTATCAGTGGAAGAGTTGAAAAATCTGCTGATACATACACTTTGATGGCAAAAGTTGCACCACAACTTGAAAAACAAAAAGATTACGAAGTTGATGAAAAAAATAAAAACGTAATTCTAACTGAAGAGGGTATTGATAAAGCACAAGAAATTATTGGTTGCAAAGATTTATTTGATATTAATAACCAATATGCCCATGATTTGTTGAACGCTTTAAAAGCTAAAGAATTATTTATAAAAGATACTGATTATGTAATAAAAAATGGCGAAATTGTTATTGTAGATGAGTTTACAGGTCGACTCATGCCGGGAAGACGTTGGTCTGACGGATTACATCAAGCTATAGAAGCTAAAGAAGGAGTCGAAATTCAAGATGAAACTCAAACTCTTGCAAGCATAACTTTCCAAAATCTGTTTAGACTCTACCCTAAGCTTTCCGGTATGACAGGTACTGCAATGACAGAAGAAGCTGAATTTGGTAAAATTTATAATTTGGAAGTCACTGCCATTCCTACTAACAAACCTGATATCAGAGTTAATTATC
Source organism: uncultured Vampirovibrio sp. (assembly GCA_964531425.1). Lineage (GTDB taxonomy): Bacteria > Cyanobacteriota > Vampirovibrionia > Gastranaerophilales > Gastranaerophilaceae > CAG-196. The sequence goes on from CAZHEI010000002.1 coordinate 51,515, forward strand.
CTGATGTTATTTACAAAACAGAAAAAGGTAAGTATGACGCAGTTGTAAATGATATTATAGAGCAAAATAAACTGGGAAGACCGGTTCTTGTGGGAACAGTTAGTATTGAAAAGTCTGAATACATTTCAGCTCTATTAAATAAAAAAGGTATTAAACATAACGTTTTAAATGCAAAACAACACGAAAGAGAAGCATATATCATTGCACAAGCAGGTCGTGTAGGAGCAGTAACTATTGCAACAAATATGGCTGGCCGTGGTACTGATATTCTTCTTGGTGGTAATGCTGAATTCCTTGCAAAAGAAGAACTTGAAAATAACAGAATTTCTCCTGAAATATCAAATTATGATGAACTTAAGGAAAAAGCTCTTGAAAGAGCAAGAAAAATTACAGGAGAAGAACATTCAAAAGTTGTTGAATTAGGTGGACTTCACGTAATTGGAACAGAAAGACATGAATCCCGTCGTATTGATAACCAGCTTAGAGGTCGTGCAGCTCGTCAGGGTGATCCAGGCTCAACAAGATTTTTCTTATCTTTGGAAGATAATCTTATGAGAATCTTTGGTGGGGATAAGATTACAGCATTAATGACAATGCTAAATGTGGAAGAAGATATGGCAATTGAATCATCTCTTATAACAAGACAAATTCAATCTGCTCAAAAGAAAGTCGAAACTTATCACTTTGATATTCGTAAAAATGTACTTCAATATGATGATGTTATGAATATCCAAAGAGAGAAATTCTATGCTCAAAGACGAAAAGTTCTTGAAGGCAAGAATTTGACAGAAGATATCAAATTTATGATTGATAAAGAAATTGATAGACTTTTGAAAAGCTATATTACTCCTGAAATGAATCCAGAAGAGTACATTCCGGCTGATTTGGAAACGCTTGTCAAAGAATTACACGCAAATATACCTCAACTTTCTTATATCGGAATTGATGATATCAAGAATTATAGATATAACCGAATTTATGAATCATTGCGTGATGCTGCTCAAAAGGCTTACAAAGAACACGAAGAAGAAATTATTGGTTTTTATAACTCAATAATGGCTCAGTATGATCCGGAAGCTAAGATTCAAGAAATTGCCTCTGACGATAATATAATGAGAAGTCTTGAACGAGATATTCTTTTGAGAGTTGTTGATAATCAATGGATTGACCATTTGCACAACATTGATATGCTTAAAGATGGCATTGGATTAAGAGCTTATGGACAAAAAGATCCATTAATAGAATATAAAAAAGAAGCCTATGATTTGTTTAACAAAATGATGGCAGAAATTCAAAGTAATACGGTTAGATATATTTTCCGTGCAAAATTTGGAATTCAATTTGTGTCTGATGATGGGATTGAAGTTCTAGAACAATAAAAATTATCTGATTATAAAATCTCGGTAAATTAAACATTTACCGAGATTTACTTTTGAAATACCATATGAATTTATATATTATACTTTTCACCTTCAAAAATTAAAATTAGACATCCAAGTCTTCTTCATCCGGTTCCGGCTCCGGTATATCCGGCTCGGCAACAGTTTTTGTTAGTTTTTCATTTAATTCTTGAAGCGTAACTGATTTATCCATTTTTTTCAATGCGTTTAAAACAGCAAGCTTATAGTCAGCATCGGCTCTATTTTTAGGATTATCAACAATTTCTCCGATTTTTTGGCCTAAAAAGCCCATTACAATCACCGCTGGCACTAAAATCATACTTGTTGCAATAATTGCATGACTATCAATCGTCCCAATTTTTACTATTGAGATTGTTCCAATTACTAATACTGTAATTACTATAAAGAAATTTCTAAAATTTTCTGTGTGATCCATTATTTTTTGTTCATGTTCTCCATATCTTTTTTCATACAGAATTGAATCAACGTCATTTTATCAATATTAGACAAATTAGTGAAACGACCTGAAATCGTGTATAAACCGCTATCACCTTTTTCCACTCTAATAAGTTGATATTTACATTTTACCTCTTGTTCGTTACTCAATTTAATTGTAACTTTATATTCTTTTTCAATATCGATATTTTCTTCAGTCCTAAGTTTCATCCCACCTGCAGAAAGATCAAGTGTTCTAACTTTATGAGCTTTATTATCAGAAATTAGCTCTAAATCTTCAATAAATTTTATACGTGTAAATTTACGTCTTTGTAGGAATCTATGTTTAACAGGATTTGCAATTGTTATAACATTATTTTCCAAATTTTGAATATAAGATTCAAAATAAAGATACCCGTTATCTGTTAAAGAATAAAAATCACAAACATGGTTTTTTATTAAACCTTCCGGCTTATATTTGAGCTCCATTCTAAATCCGTCTAAATCTACATGGAGAACTCTTCCTTTGTTAGAGTTTTTGAAATCTTGCGGAACAATAGTTACCAGTTGTTCTTTTTTTATTAATTCTCTCATACTCTTTACCTTTCTTTATTTTCTCGCCGGTTCAATTTTTATCATACCAACGGATTTAACTTTAACGTTCGGACTTATTTCATTATAAGACATAATTGCAATTTGTGGATATGTTCTTTCCACAAGCTTTCTAAATAACAGTCTTATAGGAGATGAACACAAGATAACCGGTTGATTACCTGTTGCTGTAATAGCTTTTTCTAATTCCAGATTCATTTTATCAAATAAAACTCTCGTAAAATTAGGGTCAAGCGTAACACTTGTTCCATCAGGACTAGCACCTTTTGCAATAGTTGTTTCAACATCAGGAGATAATGTAATAACATAAAGTTCGCCTGTATCAGCAAGATTTTGTTTGCAAATATTCCTTGCAAGAGCTTGTCTTGCGTGCTCAGTTAAGAAATTAGGATTTTTATTAATTTTAGACTGTAAACTTATTGTTTCTAAAATAGTTTTCAAATCTCTAACTGCAACCCCTTCTTTAAGTAAATTTTGAATAACAACTTGAATATCTCCAATAGAAATATCTTTCATAATGTCATTGACATATTCTTCTGAAACTTCTTTTTTTAGATTGTCAATAAGTTGTTGAATATCAAATCTTGAAACAATTTCGTACGCACATTTCTTAATAACTTCTGTTATATGTGTAGAAATAACAGCAGAAGCTGAAACAACAGTATAACCGGACATTTCTGCTAAATCTTTATCTTTTGCTTCAATCCACAATGCAGGTAAGCCAAATGCCGGTTCAATGGCGTGAATACCATTGATTGTTAAGTTTCCAACAGGGTCACCTGCACACATTGCAAGATATCTTTCCGGATAAACTTCTCCTGATTCAAGAGCAACACCTTTTAGCTTAATTTGATAAGAATTTGGCGATAACTGCAAATTATCTCGCACTCTGATTGATGGTAAAACAATTCCCAAATCAAGAGCTGTTTGACGTCTGATTTGCGCAATACGTTCAAGTAAATCTCCGCCCATTTCCACATTCAAAAGCTGTACAAGTCTGTAACCAACTTCAATTTCGATTGTATCAACATTAAGAAGTTCCATAACGCTCTCTTTAGTAGCTTTTGCTCGTTTTTCTTTTTTGCCGAGTTTTTCTTGTTGTTCTTGCTGAACTTTTTGTGCTTCTTCTGCTTTAACTTTTTGGTCTTTTTCTTTTGTCTTAAAGAATGCCATTCCCCCTGCTACGAGAGCAATCAAAAGGAATGGTGCAGTCGGCATGCCCGGAACTATCCCCATGAATGCAAGTAAACCGGAAACAACCCCCAAAACTCTTGGGTCAGAGAACATTTCATTCTTAATATCAGTAGAAAGTGATTCATCCTTACCACTTGCACGAGATACAATCAAACCTGTTGCAGTAGAGATAAGAAGAGCCGGAATTTGTGAAACAAGACCATCCCCAACTGTTAAAATTGTATAGGTATTTAATGCTTGAATGATGTCCATTTTGGATTGAACAACACCAATTATCAAACCACCGACGATGTTTACTATTGTAATTACAATACCGGCAGTTGCATCACCTTTTACGAATTTTGAAGCACCATCCATTGTTCCGTAGAAGTCTGTTTCTCTCTCAAGTTTTCTTCTTCGTTCTTTGGCTTGGTCTTCATTTATTAATCCTGAGTTCAAATCTGCGTCAATACTCAATTGCTTACCAGGCATTTTATCCAATGTAAAACGAGCAGATACTTCAGCAACACGAGTTGCACCACCTGTAATAACCATAAAGTTGATTAATACCAGAATACAAAATATAACTGCACCGACAACGTAATTATCACCAACAACGAAACTTCCAAATGAATCAATAACATTGCCGGCCTCGCCATGCAGAAGAATTAATCGAGTTGAACTTACGTTTAATCCTAACCTAAATAGAGTTGCAATCAACAAAACCGTAGGAAAAGACGAATAATCAAGTGGTTCCTGAGTATACAAACATACAAGTAAAATTACAACTGCTAAAGAAATATTTATTGTAAGCAAGACATCCAAAAGAGGTGCAGGAAGTGGTATAACCATCATACAGACGATTACAACCAAACCTATCGCAAGCACGATATCATTATTTTTAAGTATGTTTGATAACTTACTTAACTCCATCCTCTTCTACCTAAGTCTCCTTCTTATTATTGTACACGTAAGCAAGAATTTCAGCAACAGCTACATATAAATCTGATGGAATTACCCCATCAACCGGCACTGCATTATATAAAGCCCTTGCTACAGGTCTGTTTTCAACAATTGGAACATTGTTACTTTTTGCAATATCACGAATTTGGAATGCAAGATAGTCCACCCCTTTTGCTACTACTATAGGTGCCGGCGCTTTTGTCTTATCATATTGAATAGCAACTGCATAGTGAGTTGGGTTTGTAACAACAACATCAGCTTGAGGAACAGCAGACATCATTCTTTGACGAGCCATTTGCATTTGAATAGACTTGATTCTTGCCTTAATTTTAGGATCCCCTTCTGTATCCTTATGTTCATCTTTAACTTCTTGTTTTGTCATCTTAATAGATTTTTCGTATTCATAAGTTTGATACTTTTTGTCTAAATATCCTAAAATTAGCATTGCCAAGCACATATTTATAATCATGTGGGCTAGAATAGATGCTATAACGCTCAGTGCTATGTGAAAATCTAATCCGACAAGCCCGAGTAAATCTCCCTTTCTGCTGTTTATAGCTGAATAACCACATGCACAAACAATAACCAGTTTAAGAATTGATTTTGCAAATTCTACCATTGAACGGGGTTGAAACGGATTGAACATTCTTTTTGCATTTTCAAGAATTCTTCTTGGACTTAGATTTTCGAGGTTAAATTTGGCTTTTTCAAGAGCAAAAACATGTCCTACATCCATTCTGACAACAACAATTGCTAAAATTACTAAAAAAGCAAAAAACGGAACGACAATTATGCCTAAATATTTAAAATAAGGATACAGCATTCCCACTATACTTGATGTATCAATTGAATCAGGATTAAGATTATTAAATGTATCCTGCATCATTGCAATAATAGTATTGTACATGTGCTTCCAAAAAACACCAAGTAAAGCTATTCCGCCAATCATTACCATTGCGGATTCCATATCTTTACTTTTTGCTACATTTCCCCTTTCACGTTCTTTCGTTCGCCGTCGGGTGGTGGCTTCTTCGGTTTTTTCTGCTGCTTCGTTTCCCATTTTGTTAAATGTTCAGGCTATTGATTGCCTTTAAGTTTCCTTTCTTATTTTTTAAAATATTGCTGCAATTTTAGTTAAGAATTGTTCTATTATCACTGCCATGTGTTCTGCAATAGGTCGCATAAACATTAACGACAATAACATCCCTAAATATATTTTTAATGGTATTGAAACCATGAAAATATTCATTTGTGGCATCATTTTTGATGTAAACCCCAATAAGATATCAGTAATAAATAGAACTCCAAAAATTGGAAGTGCAATTCCTAATCCAACTGAAAATATTTGACTAGTAATTATTACAATTTGTTCTACCAGACCTGGAGAAAATCCGATAATATATCCAACCGGCATACTCTTAAAACTGTTATAAATTGCAGAAAACAGCCATTGATGAGCACCTAACCCTAAAAAAATCATAGATGCTAAATACGTAAAAGCTTGAGTTAAAACAGGAGAATTACCACCTGAAGTCGGGTTTAGAGCTTGGTCAGCTGATAATCCCATCTGTACGGTAAAAGTATTAACACCTAATTCAATTCCAACAAATATAATGTTTGCGCAAAACCCAATTGCAAAACCGATAAGAAATTCTTTAAATAGAATCAAAGTTAATGCCGGAACCGAAGTTGGAACGGCAAAATTCGTATTCACTTGTACAATTGGAAACAAAATGAATGCAATTGCTGCCGCAAGCCAGATTTTTACTTGTACAGGTATCGGATAGGTTGAAAACAATGGCGCAGACGAAAAAAGTCCTGACAATCTGGTAAATATTGCCATAAATAAAATGATATTATTTATAGAAAATAGTACATCCAGATTAAACATTCTACATTGCACCTACCAACTGAGGAATCATTGCCATAAATTCATTTACGGTTGTTATAAAAACGCTCATCATCCAAGGCATAAGGAATATTAGCAAAATTACACAACCAACAATTTTGGGAACAAATGTTAAGGTTGATTCTTGAATTTGCGTAACGGTTTGGAAAATACTTACCATAAGACCAATAACAACCCCGACTAAAAGTACCGGAACTGACATCTGCAAAGTAAGAATAAACATTTTTTGTAATAAAGTTATAACAATATCTTGCATTTTCTTCCTACCTCACAAAACTTTCTACCAGTGATTTTACTATTAAATACCAACCATCAACCATAACAAACATAATGAGTTTGAAAGGCAGTGCAATCATAGAAGGTGGCAGGAACATCATCCCCATTGAAACCAATACTGATGAAACAACGATATCAATAACAAGGAATGGAAGATATACAACAAACCCTATTGTGAAAGCCGTTTTTAATTCACTTAAAATAAAAGATGGCAAGAGGACATAAGTTGGAACATCTTCTTTTGTTTTTGGTTTTTCGATTTTTGCCATTCTTACAAATAAAGCTAATTCTTTTTCGTGAGTTTGTTTAAACATGAAATTCCTAATAGGCTGAATTCCTCTATCAAGCGCAGCTTGTTGTGTAATTTGATTTTGCATATACGGTTGTAAGGCTTTTTCGTTAATTTCGTTAAAAGTTGGAGCCATAATAAAGAACGTTAAAATTAGGGCTAAACTTGTTAAAACCTGATTTGGCGGAAGTGAACCGGCACCTAATGCTTGGCGAGTAAGAGCAAGAACAACAACCAAACGTACAAAACAAGTTGTCATAATCAAAATACTCGGGGCTAGGGTTAAAATTGTTAACCAAATTAAGATTTGTAATCCATTCGTAAAATCTTGCGGTGTGTTTGCAGTTTGCATTCCAATGTTTATATTTGGAAACGTCATTGCTGCACAAGACGGTAACACCGTCAAAAATAATCCGGCAAGTGCATATCCCCATTTTTTTAAGATATTCATTTATTAATTCCTCAAAAATCAACTATTTATAAAGAGCCAAAACTCTCCCTACAATATTGTATATGATAGAGGTATACTAGAGCAAACTTTTAATATTTATTAATATTCCATATTAAAATAATTCTTTAGTTTTAGCTCTTATTTCACTATCTATTTCAAAAATTTCGTCTATTGTCGGTGATTTAATCGGATTATGTATTTCAAGCATTTTTTCAACAGTATCTATAATATCAAACAGCTTTATCTTTCCATTTAGAAATGCAAAAACTGCTTCTTCATTTGCAGCATTCATACATACCGGCATAGAACCGCCTATTCGACCACAATCATAAGCGATTTTTAATGCTTTAAACTTATTCCAATCGGGAGCTTCAAAATCAAGTCTTGCTATTTCTGAAAAACTAAAACTTTTTGACTTGATTCCCTCAAATCGTTCAGGATATGTAATTGCATACTGAATAGGAATATGCATGCTTGGTAAACCCAATTGCGCAATAACACTACCATCAACATACTCAATTGCAGAATGGACAACGCTTTGGGGATGTACTACAACATCAATTTTATCATAGTCCATGCCAAACAAATGATGCGCCTCAATAACTTCAAGACCTTTATTCATAAGAGTTGCACTGTCAACTGTAATTTTTCGTCCCATATTCCAGCGAGGATGCGCAAGTGCTTGTTCTACAGTAGCATTTTTCATATCCTCAAGAGATTTATGTAAAAATGGCCCGCCTGAAGCTGTTATTATAAGTTTTTCTACTTGTGCAATATCTTTTATACATTGATGAATTGCACAATGTTCACTATCTACCGGAATAATGTTAACACCTTTTTCTTTAGCTAAAGGCATTACAACATCTCCTGCCATAACAAGAGTTTCTTTATTCGCTAACGCAATATCTATACCATTATTTATTGCTGTTAGTGTCGGCTTTAAGCCGATTTTACCGGATACCGCAACCAGTATAATATCATTATTTTTATCAGAACAAATTTCTTCTAAAGTCTTGAACTCAGCCCCGATAATCAGCTCAGGTTTTGATGCATAAGCATATTTAGGCTTAAATTTCGAGATTTGTTCATTTAGCAAATCTATATTTGACCCACCAGCAAGCGCAATTATCTCAAACTTGTCAGATAGTTTTTCTATAACCTCTAAAGCTTGTCTTCCAATTGAACCAGTTGAACCTAAAATACTTATTTTTCTTTTCATAAGTTTATTATAATACAAAAATAAAGTTTGCTTTTATGACAATAAAAAATTGCGCTTGGCGCGATTCGAACGCGCGACCTATCCCTTAAAAGGGGAGTGCTCTACCTGCTGAGCTACAAGCGCAAATTTTAATAAAATTTGTAAAACTATTTATTTTTCAATTACCTTTCGGACTAGCTGGTCTACTGACCACAAGAGCTATGATATCAAGAACAAATTTTACTGTCAAGCGTTTTTTTATTAACCTTTATTTCTTCAATAATAGTTTGGACTTCATTCGATATATCGCTTTTGTTTTCAATATTTTCTCTAACGAGTTTTGCAAATTCTGCTTTTTTAAACTCATGCAAACCTTTTGTCTTAAAGATTTCTTCAAGTATCTTTGCAGTTGGCATATCTTCTGCGAAATCGGATTCAGTAATTTCTACAAAGTTCTCAAAATGAGAGTTCACAGTTTTGACAATTAAGTTCTTTGGCAACAAATCTTCGAATTCTCCGCATGAAACAAGATGAATTCTGTCTTGAATTCTTAAGCGAGGTTTGATTTGTTGAATATTTTCTTCCGCATCTTTATCTAATAGAACAAAAATAGGGCATTTAAGTTCTTGAGAAAGTTCATAATACATTTTTACAACTTGATTTTTCCCACCTGCAGCAATAACTTGTATACCTTTGGCATAAAAATCATAATCGAGCAGTTTTGAAAAAGCCGGAAGTAAAATTTCTTCCGTTATTCCTTCTACAAGAAGGACTTCTTCTATAGGATATTTCAACAATTTATTTTCTCGTAAATTTACAATCGATGAATTCAAAAAATCCATATTTTCATCTTGCTTATAAATATTAATTAATTCTTTCAGCCATCTTAAATTTACAGGACATTCTTCCGGTACTAATTCAATCGCACTAATATAATCAATATTATTATTTAGTAATTTTTTAGTTTCACTATTGTTTACAAAAACACTGTTTTCATAATTTTTTAAAAATAATATTATTCTATTGTTTAATACCATATTTGCACTAGACTTTGACAAAGAATTATTAAAAATTTCTGAAACATAATTCGTCAGTAATTCAAAATCCATGTTTGCAATTTCATTTCGTTTTAATTTTGGCTCTAACAAACAGTTTACAAATATATCAGAAAATACTCTTAAATATTTTTCACGAGTATTTTTGAAACGTGTTAATCTATCAAGTGATATAATTATTTGTTCTTTTGTTAACTTTTTATACTTCATTTGTAACTATTTTATAATTTATTTAAAAATTTTTCAAATCTCTAGAATTCAGCAGTATCAATATTTATAGAATAATTATATACTTCTTATCGCAAACCTCTTGTAAAGTTTTGTAACGAAATTACTTAAATTGCGCAATTTTAGGGAAAAGATATACTTTATATATGTAAGAGTATAAAAAAACTAAAAGGACACGACGTAAAATGGCACTTTTGTTAGCAATGTATCAAAAAATGCGCTTGATTCGAGAAAAGAATCAAGTTACATACGATCTAACAAAGTACTCTAGCAAATTAGATAGAGTAACTAAAAACATCGAACGTGTTCAAAAAAGATACAACAGTTTGTTTGCTCAGTTAGAATCTCAAGCTAAAATGATGCAATCAAATGCAACAGTAATGTTCCAAAATATTGCCGGCATTGGTAATAATTGCGTAAATGTAAACAACTATTCAGGTATGAATGGATTTGTATACAACATTATGGGCAATATGCTTTCACAAGGTGGAATGAAATACAAAGATGGTAACGGTGAAGATCAAGTATTACCGGGAATGTCACAAAATGATATTCAAGCAATGATGAACGAATACATGTCAAACGGTGGACAGTTCTTGCGTAAAAAAGATCCAGAAGACGAGACAAAATATTTACAAAATGAATATGAAAATTGGTCACCGGAACAAGTTGCAGCATTTAATCAAGCAATGCGTGCTGGTCAAATGCAACAACAACAAGCTCAAATGTGGGTTCAAAATCAAAATCAACAATACGGAAATAACATATCCATCTGGTTGGAAAATGCGAAAGCACAACTTGAAGCTGAACAGGATGCAGCTCTTGAACCACTCAACTACCAAGAAACAATGTGGGAACTCGAAAAGACACAAGCAGACAACAAACTCAAGAGAATCAATGCACAACTCGAATCTTACGACCAACTTGTTTCTCAAGAATCCGAAAAATCGGCTCCAACATTCGGTCTCAGATAATAATAATTATCATAATATATCAAGAAGTCCTCCTAATCGAGGACTTTCTTTTTGATTGTGAATAAGTTGTTACGATTTTTTGTGAATAGTGAATAGGAAATAGTGAATTGAGAAAAGGTGACTAAGTGATTAAGTGAATAGGTGAATAAGAGGTTACAGGTTTTTTCTTGAAAAACTCTGTAACAATTTTCCACTTTCAATTTTCAATTTATAAAAATTAAGCTTCTATATTATACATCCCAGGGAATTCATTTTTACCGGTTTTTTGTTTTGTAACCCAATACTGGAATTTTGGAATAAGAGTAGACAAGAACAGTGCTGCGACTGTAAATCCTGCTGCAAAATTAATTCCACTGAATATAAGATTACTATTTTTAGCTTTTTTCAAGATATCTTTGTTTATTTTCCCGTCTTTTGCGTGTTTACAGATATCTTTAACATAGTCTTCCATTTGAAATTTTAAGCCATACAATCTGCTATTAGATACATATTTATATGGATCTTTATGTGCACCTTTTGTGAAGTCATTAAAAACACTGTCTAGTAATTTCGGATTATTGATTTCAGACACATTAATAGCGTCAATAATTTGTTGTTTTGTAACTACTCGAACTCCTTGACGTTTTGGCTGTAATTCGGACATAGCCTTAATTCGCTCAAAAATTTCTTTATTTTTAGAGAGTTCAGTTCCTTCCAGTTTAGGAAGTTCTATAACTTTAAGCGGTTCTGTAGGTTCTTTTCTGAATTTATCCATAAATTTTTCATATCTGCTAAGTTCAGCAGATTCAAATTCTATATCAGTTGGAAGCTTAATTTCACTTGAATTTTTGCCAAGAACAGCTTTTTTGAACTCTTCTACAGTCATTTCGCCACCTTGACGTTTTAAAAAGTCAGATAAATGTTCATCTAGAATTTTAGTAGTGTTTGGATTTAATCGGGTTGCTCTACCTGATTCAATGAAATTCAAAAGATTGCCGACATGCCCTTGAGCCCACATGTAGAAGTAAATTGAGCCAATATCACGGATAGCGATTTCTCTTCGTTCATCATTATTTCTTGCGCTGTACATTCTACCACTAACCAAACCGGCATCTGTGGAAAGAAGTTTTCCTGTATTTGTATTTTCAATGGCATTTGTGAATGCATTGATTGCACCAATTCCACCACCTTTGAATGATGGATTATTTTCTTTTTGATTACTTGATAGTTCAAGATTATCTTGAGCTTGCGTGTTCTCAGCAATTCTCTTTGATAAATTTTTTGTCAATTTATGATTAAGCGGTGGCACAACAAGTCCAATAAATGCATCAGCAAGAAGAATACTTGCAAGGACTTTTATACCTTTTGCAATAGCAACTGTTTTCTTAGAATACCCTTTTGGCGGATGTTCTTTCATAAAGTTTTCAAATGGAGTTCTTAACTTATCTGAACCCACATCAAAGTTTTCACCAAACATCTTTTTCAATATAGGGTCGCCCACGTGGTCATTAATAACTTTAACCCCGCCTAACCATACAACAGCCCCGGTAGTTTCTTCTATCAAACGTTCTCTTGCTTCATTTTCTCCGCCCCTTTTATACGCTTGAAGAGTTCTTCCACCCGTAACAGTACTTTCCAAACCTATAATTGGTGCAATCGCATCAGGTTTAGTCATATAAGTTATTGCATTAGATATATGATTTATTATTGGGCTCAAAATTTAAACCTTTCAAATATTCGGCTATTTTATAAAATGAGTGTAAATATTACTATTTGCTAATTTTAACCCAAAATGTTACAAAAATAAAAAAAAGTTTACAATTGAAAGATGCAACGAGCCAATTTGTTTACAATAAAGAATCCACTATTTCTCTAAAAGCACCATTCCCGCCTTTGCAAGTTGTTACTTGGATATTATTAATTGTTTGAATCTTATTTACAGCATCTGGAACTGTAATTGCATATTTTGCTCGACAAAGTGAATCATAATCATTTACATCATCTCCTATGTAAACAAATTCATCATCTGAAAGATTATATTTCTCTATTATTGAATTCAATACCTCAAGTTTATTACGAATTCCTTGATGAACTTCTTCTATATCAAACTTTTTTGAGATAAGTTCTATTGCAGAATTAGCTTCGCCGGAAATAATTCCAATTTTAAACCCGTTTTTGCGTAACAACGAAAAAGCCATAACATCTTTGAAATTAAGCTTTCGTGACATTCCGCCGTTTTCATCTACATAGACACAGTTATCAGTAACAATGCCATCAAAATCGGTAATAACCATTTTTATCGAGTCAGGTAATTTAATCATTTTACCTCATTTACCCCTTCTATCCCTTTACTCGTCGTAATTTTTCTATAATTGGAAATTCTCTTGGATAAACAATTTTTTGTCCATCTCCAAGTAAATCGGGAACTTGTCTGATATCTCTAACCATGTGATAAAGACCAGCCATTTCAAGACTGGCAGCTTGATCAGAACCCCAATTTGTTCTATCAACAGTAATATGTCTTTCAACAGAGTTAGCCCCAAGTGCAACCGCCAATACGGAAGGTGTAACTCCTCTTTCATGTCCGGAGTAACCAATTGGACAGTTAAACTTAGTTTTAAATGTTTCTATAACTTTTAGATTAGTTTCTTCTGCATTTGATGGATAAGTTGATGTACAATGATAAATTACCAAATTATCTTCACCAAGAATTTCTACAGCATGATTTATTTCTTCCATTGAACTCATGCCTGTAGATAATAAAATAGGTTTTCCTTTTGATTTTGTATGTTTTAATAAATTGTCATCCGTAATTGAAGCTGATGCAATTTTGAAACAAGGTACATCAAATTGGTCTATAAAATCAACTGATTGCTCATCCCAGCAAGACGCAAACCACAGAATTCCTTTTTCCTTGCAATATTTATCAATTTGTTTGTATTCTTCTAAACCGAATTCAAGCCCACGTTTTAAATCCCCATTTGTATTTCCAAAAACGCTTTTTCTTTCTTTTGCAAGTTCTTCTTTTGTGTATACAATGTCAACCGTTCTTTTTTGAAATTTTACAGCATCACAACCTGTTGTAACAGCTATATCTATCATTTTTTTTGCAAGTGCAATTGAACCATTATGGTTAATACCAATTTCAGCAATTATAAAACAAGGATATCCATCACCGATAATTTTATCAGCTATTTTTACACACTTTGACATCAAAACTCCTCTTCTAATTTAAATATTTTTTGTATAAAGCAAAATCATCAGGGTCAACGATATGCTCAGATTTTGGCATTTCATTTTCTTCTTCAACAGCAGATTCTTGAGTAAATAAAGAATCTATTATTACTTCCGAATTTTCATCTATTTCCACAGGTTCTTTAATATCAGTGTCTTTCATTTCAGATTGAATTTCGTTTTCCTCAACTTCATTCATCGGTTTATGTGTTTTTGTTGCTAATTTTGAAAAATTAATAAACGGAATTTCGATTTTTGGAATCTCAATTTTCGGGATTTGAATATTTGGAATTTCAATATGTGAATATTCATCACCAGAATCACCAAGTTTAACATTGCCCAAATCTTTAATCAGTTGAATTGCACTTGAAGATGCACCTATAAGCATGCGTTTGCCATCAAGTTCTACAACATGAAGAGTTTTATTATTTCCTAATTGAGTAGTTGATATAACAGAAACATGAGAACTCGCAAAATCACCTTGCTGGCGTTTCATTGTTTTAAATCCAACTTTATTTAACTTCGCATAAAGAATTCCTGTCACATAGATTAGCAACACAACGAAAACTAACGAAAGTACAACAGAAATCATGCTCGGTTCATGCCCGATAGTTTGTGCACCAAGAGTTGAAACATCAGCTGCACCGCTAACTGTTGCGGCTTGTGCAGATTGTCCGGAATACGATAATGGAGCCGGTAAATCAGGTAATATTTCAAATTTTTCGACAGCATACGCAACAGCTGTGTTTAAGCTACAAAATACTCCCATACCGTACATTAAAAACTTTTTCATTTATTTATACCCAGATTTCTGTTATAATTATATCATACATGAAAATTTAAAATAGGTCTACTCGTCATGCTTCTTAATGTCTTAGAATCATTTTTTGGTAATTATGCAAATATTCTCTTTTTGATTTTAAATTGTTTCATTCTAATTGTTTTGGTTGCATCTCTTGTTTTTGTAAGAGATACAAGAAAGCGTTGGAATAAAATTACCGATTATTTAGGAGATGTAACAAAAACTGTTGATTCTGTTCGTTACGGGAATTTGACAAAAAAGATAAACAATTTGGATTTAATTGATTCTCAAGATTTGACTGAAAGCTTAAATAGAATGATTGAAACTCTAAAAGACAGAGAAATCATGATTGCTGAATATCAAAAGAATTTGATCACACAAAATAAAATACTGGAACAAACTGTAAATTCTCTTTCTGATGGATTAGTTATTATCGACAAAAATGGCGAAATCTATCGTGCTAATGCTGTAATTACCGATTGGTTTGAAGAAGCTGGAAAATCTATTTATGGGAAATCCATTTATGATTATGTTGAAAACTCATCAAATAAACCTATTCACTTACTCCATAATGATGAAATTATTATTCCTAAAAAACGCTCGTCTAATTTTTCAGCAAGTACCGTTGAATTAAATCTTGCAGATAAACAAGAGAGATTTATGGTTATTATAAAAAATATTACAGACCAAATTGAACTTGAAACTTTGAAAGAAGACTTTGTTGCAACATTAACACATGACTTAAAAGTCCCAATTATAGCCGAAACAAATATGATTGAATTATTTTTGAGTGAAAGTTTTGGAGCGATTAGTGAAAAACAAAAATTAGCATTAAAAAATATGCAAATTTCAAATAGAGAACTTTTAGATTTAGTGCAAATAGTTCTTGAAACTTACAAAATAGGGAAAATCACTCTTTACAAAGAAAGTTTTATGTTAAAAAACTTTGTGAATGAAATTATTGAAGAAATGACCCCGATTGCCCAAAAAACTAAAAATAAGTTTGAATTTATTCATCCTCGTGATATATGTGTAACAGCTGATAAATTTCAGCTCAAACGTGTTATAAAAAATCTTATTCAAAATGCGATTTCCTATGGAAAAGCAAATACAAATATTGAAATAAAAATAGGAGAGATTCCTAATTATATTGTAATTAAAGTTAAAGATCACGGAGATGGAATTTCTAAAGAAGATATTGATAGAATTTTTAATAAGTATTATTCTGCCGCTAAAAAATTTCGTAAAATTGGAACAGGTTTGGGATTATACTTAGCATTACAAATAATAAGAGCTCATAGTGGAGATTTAACCGTAGACAGCGGTGAAGGAGAATATACGGAATTTTGCATAAAACTTCCTGTTAATTATGAACACAATTCTATACCATACTAAATTTTTAGACTTAAAATCAACTAAAACCAAAAACGGATGTGATTGGTTTTATGCTCATCGTCCAAACGCAAAAGATGTTGTGGTTATTCTTCCTACAACTAAAGAAGAGGTTTTATTTCTTATTGAGGAACGTCCTCCTATTCAAGCCGAATCAAAAGGTATTTACACAATTGGTTTAGCTGCCGGTTTGGTTGGAGATGAACGATTAGGAGAAAGCATAGAGAACGCTCTAAAAACAGAATTACTTGAAGAAACAGGACTTATTGCAGAGAATTTTGAAATTAAAGCCAAAAGAGTTGCAAGCTCTGCTGGTTGCGTATCAGAAACTTGCACAATAGCTATCG
This sequence comes from uncultured Vampirovibrio sp., assembly GCA_964531425.1. Lineage (GTDB taxonomy): Bacteria > Cyanobacteriota > Vampirovibrionia > Gastranaerophilales > Gastranaerophilaceae > CAG-196. The sequence continues at coordinate 68,232 of CAZHEI010000002.1, forward strand.
CACACATTAAAAATAAAGTTGAAGTTCAACAACCGTTAAGTGATGGCGGTATAATTGTTGATAGAATTTGGGTTAGAAAAACTGAAATCAAAAAATGGCTTGAACAAAAAGAAAATGAAGGTTATATTTTGACAGCACAAGCTCTTGCAGCATTATTTTATTTGGATTAATAGGAGTTCATTATGATAACAAAAGGTATACGAGGCGCAATAACCGTTGATGAAAACACACCGGAAGCAATAGGCAGTGCAACAATAAAGCTATTAAAAGAAATCATGAAGCGTAATAACATTGAAATTCATTTGATTTCACATGCAATATTTTCACTTACTTCAGATTTAAACGCAGATTTTCCTGCAAAATATGCAAGAATTAACCTAAGGTGGAAAGATATTCCAATGATGTGTTTCAATGAAATCGATGTCACTAATTCATTAAGAATGTGTTTGAGAGTTCTTGTTGTAATAAACTGTAGTGAAAATTTTGAACCTGAATTTGTATATTTAGAAGGCGCTGAAGGACTTAGAAAATGAAAATTTTAATCGTTGACGACATAAAAGGTTGGAGAGATTATCATTCTTCAGTTATGCAAAATATGTTTCCTGAATCGGAAATACAAATGGCGGATTCAGCAAGGGCAGGTTATAATAAATTATTAGAAAACAACACAGAACCTTTTGATTTAATTTTAACTGACATGCAAATGGAAAACGATTTTGAACCTAAGTATGCAGGAGAATGGTTTATTGAACAAATTAAAACCTTCAAAAATTTTAATACAACTCAAATCGTTATAATTTCAGCAACATACAATATTGAAACAATCGCTCAAAATTATGGAGTTTATTATTTACGAAAATCAACAGCAAGAAATTTTCCTGATGCGTATGATTTCTTGAAAGAATTATTTCAAAAAAAATAAAAGCCACATCGGTGTGGCTTTAACTCTCGTTAGATAAAGGAGTGGAGGAGAAAATAAAGAAAAGAGATTATACTTATTTAATTCCACAGCTTTTAAACTTGATAACACTTTTATATCAAAATTGTTACAAAAATACACAAAAATTTACAATCTAATCCTCAAAACATTGTTACCATAAGGCACTTTTTGTTATATAATTCTAAAGAAAAATTAAGGAGAAGAGGTATTCTATGATAAATGTTGCAGTATGTGGTGCAAACGGCAAAATGGGGCAAGAAGTTGTAAAAGCGGTTAATAATGCTGATGATATGAGTCTTGTCGCTCAGATAGATATTTTCAACGGTCAGTTTGCAACAATTAAAGATGCAAAAAATTCAGTTAAAATTGACGTTTTAATTGATTTTACACAACCGGCATCAATATATGAAAATGCATTATATTGTTTAAATAACGGAATTAAGATTGTTATTGGTACAACCGGACTTTCAGATTCTCAAATTGAAGAATTAAAAAAACTAAGTAAAGAAAAATCAGTAGCATGCTTAATAGCACCAAACTTCTCAACAGGAGCAGTTCTTTTAATGAAATTTGCACAAATGGCATCTAAATACTTTGATAACGCTGAAATTATTGAACTACATCATAATCAAAAGAAAGATGCGCCATCTGGAACTGCTGTAAAAACAGCTTTAATGATGGGTGCAAATGGAAAAGACTATACAAGTGGTAATTGTCCGGAAAAAGAAACGATTGAAGGTGCTAGAGGAGGAATTTCTTATAACAATATTCACATTCATTCTGTAAGAATGCCGGGTTATATCGCATCACAAGAAGTTTTATTTGGTGCAAACGGACAAATTATGACAATAAGACATGACTCAATGAACAGAGAATGTTACATGGGCGGAGTTTTATTGGCAACAAGGTATGTAAATGAGCATTGTGAATTTGTTTATGGGTTAGAAAATATTATGGAGTAAGAGGGTTGACACCTCACCCCGACCCTCTCCTCACGGAGAGGGAAAGTAGCGTAAAAGGCGAGGGGAGTAAGTTACAGTAGATAGGATTTACAAATCCGACAATAGAAAAGGAAAAATCGATGAGAAAACCAAACATAGCAATTTTAGGTGCGACAGGTGTTGTAGGTAGAGAAATTACAAAGATTACAGATGAACTTGGAGTAGAATTTGAATCAATCAAATTCTTATCAAGTGCCAAAAGTGCAGGAACGAAATTAACTTTTCAAGGTAAAGAATATACGGTAGAAGAAGCTACTCCAGAATCATTTGACGGAGTTGACATTGTGATGGCATCTGCCGGTGGTTCAACCAGCCAAAAATTTGCACCGGAAATTGTAAAACGTGGTGGTTTGATTATTGATAACTCATCAGCTTTTCGTATGGATAAAGATGTTCCTCTTGTTATTGCAGGAGTAAATGATGAAGATTTAAGACAACACAAAGGGATTATTGCGAACCCAAATTGTTCAACTTCTCAATTAATGTTAGTTCTAGAACCTTTGAATAAAAAATTCGGGATAAAAAGACTTATTGTGTCAACTTATCAAGCTGTTTCAGGAGCCGGATTAGCTGCAATTAATGAATTAAGAGAAGATACAGTAGCTAACCTTAAAGGGGAACAATTTGAAAATAAATGTTTCAAAAAACCGATTTCGTTTAACGTTATCCCGCAAATAGATGTTTTCTGTGAAAACGGATATACAAAAGAGGAAATGAAAGTTGTTAATGAAACAAAGAAAATTCTTCATTTAGCTGAGGATACACCAATTTCTTGCACAGCAGCAAGAGTTCCTGTCTTTAACGGTCATTCAGAGGCTGTTGATATTGAATTTGGAGTAAATGTTGGAGTAAAAGAAGTTAGAGAAATTCTCGAAAATGCTTATGGCGTAAAAGTCATTGATAATCCTGAAAACTTTGAATATCCGACAACTCGTGATGCAAGCGGTGTTGACCCAGTGTTCGTAGGTAGAATTAGAAAAAATTTAGCATTCAATAACGGTATTTCACTATGGTGTGTAGCTGATAACCTTAGAATCGGCGCAGCTTTGAATACAGTTAGAATTTGTAAAAAAGTTATTGAAATGGGTTTGTTTTAAAAGTTAAAAGGTGGGCAATGCATAAGCAAGCCCACCTTTTTCTATTTTAAACCATTTCCAAAATCATTTTCAATATCTTTTTTTGAGTCTGTTGTAAAGAATTCTTGAAGCTTACTCATTATAGCCTTATAGGAATCCTCATTCCATTTTTCACCAACAAAACTCTTTAAAGACTCTAATGCTCTATTAAATTTATCAACTGTGCGCTTTATACCGGCAGTAGTTGGCATGTTATCTTGAACGACTTTATAAAGTTCATTTTCTTCAATTGTGCCTTTTTCTCCAAATTCTGAATCGTATTTGGACCAAATACTTTTATTATCTTGCTTTTCATCTGTCTTTTGCGTTTTCTCATTCTGATTGTTTCTTATCGGTTCTTTTCCTGTAGGATTAATTTGTACCATACCAATCTACTTTCAATTTATCTTACTTTATCTTTAACGGCAATTTTCCGAAAAACTTTAGCTTTTTATCTATTATTGTTACAAATCTTAATATCTTTTTGGCATAAAATTATAAACTGAAGGAGAGTTTCCTGCGTGGCGAATCTTAAACCACAAAAATAGTAAATTTTAGGAGTTAATATGCTAGTAACACAGCAAGAAATAATTAATCTAGTACGTAATGGACAACAAGAAGGCAAGACATACGTTGTTACAAACGGATGTTTTGATATTTTGCATGTCGGGCATGTCAGATATTTGCAAAAGACAAAAGAATTTGCGGATTATCTAATAGTAATGCTCAATTCAGACAAATCAGTCAAAGCAATAAAAGGCGAAAGCAGACCTATTAATTGTGAACAAGATAGAGCTGAAATATTAAGTGCTTTGAGTTGTGTTGATTATGTGGTATTATTTGATGAGAAGTCTCCGGCAAAATTATTAGAGGATATTAAACCGGATGTTTACACAAAAGGCGCTGATTATACGCTTGAGACTTTACCGGAGAGGGATGTTGTCCTAAAAAACAATATTAAAGTAGAGTTTATTGAATTTGTACAAGGTAAATCTACAACGAATGTTATAAATAAAATTAATGGGTAAATTATATAGGAGTAAATATACTCCAATTTAAATGATAACTACTAGTAAAATTGAATATAGGGGAGTTGATTATGAAAACTTTTACATTAGAACAAATTGCACAAGTAACAGGTGGCATGCTTTCAAAAGCTAAAGATGTTGCAATAACAAAAATTGCACCACCTCTGTTAGCTGATGAAAATACTCTTGCATTGGCTTTAGGAGAAGATGAAATCGCTAATTTAGCAAATTCTAAAGCACAAGCAGCCCTTGTTCCACTTGGAGTAAATATTGATGGGTACACAACAATTGAAGTTGAAAGACCTCGTCTTGCAATGATGAAATTGATTACAATGT
>CAZHEI010000003.1:0-48201 GCA_964531425.1 uncultured Vampirovibrio sp.
ATCAAAATATTTTTCGATGGGTGAAATGACAATTGTTTCACCCATCCTACAAAACTGTCAAAAAATTGACTTTTTCATCTTCGTTTGTAAACTTGTGTTAAGAGCGTTTTTGTGCTTTAATACAGTTTATGAGAGAAATTATTTTAACAAATGGCATTAATGCTTGTATAAAAAGAAACGAAAACACACCACGCATTGCTTTATCAATGAATTTTTCCATTAATAAAGATGAAAAAAATGCTGGGCAATATTTGTTGATGAACAGGCTTTTGATGAAAGGTACTGAAAAATATTCATCAGAAGAGTTATCAGCTGTTCTTGATGAAAATGCGATTGAATTGTATACAGAGATGAAATATGATTATTTTCGTTTTAGATTCGTTGCATTGAATGAAGATTTTGAATTTGCGCTTTCTATTTTGGAAGATATTATTTTGAACTCTACTTTCAATGAGTTTGAAAAAGAACGTGAAAAATTGAAAGGCGAAATTCTTGCGGAATTAGATTCTGCAAAAGTTAAAGTTTCTGATTTATTCACAAAAACTATTTATAAAAACCATTTTTATGGACATAGTTATACAAAAGTTCTTGAAGAAATTGATAATGTAACATTAGAGGATGTTAAAAATTCTTATTTTGAAATTTTAAACAATTCAAGAAAGACTCTTGCTTTGGTTGGAGATATCGAGACTGAATTCGCAGAAAAAACTTTGAACAAATATTTAGGTTCAATTCCGGCTCCTGTTGAAGCTGAATCTCGAATCAAAATTCCTGATTCAATCAAGAATGAATATGTTGAACTTATTAAAGACGATGCCCAACAAGCTCAAATTATACAAGGATGGAGGGTTCCGGCACTTGGAAGTCCGGATTATCCGAGATTGATGCTATTGAATGTAATTCTCGGTGCAAGCGGACTTTCTTCAAGATTATTCCTTGAATTACGTGAGAAAAAAGGGTTAGCGTATACTGTTAGAAGTTCTTACGAAAATCATGCTAAAACTGCTGTTTTCAGTATTTATATCGGAACAGAACCTTCCAATATTCAAACTTCTATTGATGGGTTCAAAGAAGAAATAGAAAAGATTAAAAATATTCTTGTTTCAGAAGAAGAATTGCACAATGCGAAAAATAATATTATCGGAAAACAACAATTTATTACTGAAACAAACTCTCAACAAGCTAATATGATGGCATATTATTCTATTTCAGGAAAACCTTTTGATTATCAAAATGAAGTTATTGAATCTTTGAAAAAAGTTACTCCTGAAGAATTAAAAGAGTGTGCTAATAAGTATTTTACCGACGATTTTGTTTTAGCGGTTTTAAAACCGTAGTGACTAGAGGAGTAGTCTGGAAATGAATCTTTGTGGTAATTCAAAAAATCCGTCAGTCTTGGTTATTGGGGTATTTCATGGTGATGAACCACAAGGTGAATATTTGATTAATCAATACTTGAAAAAAAATCCGGACACGAATCTTTTGATGATTCCTCGGTTGAATTCTTGCAATACAAGGGTTAATAAAAATGGAGTTGATTTGAATAGAAATTTCCCGACAAAAAATTGGAAATTGTCTGAACGAAATGAGTATTTTGGGGGAATTTCTCCTGCCAGTGAAGAGGAAGCTCGTTTTATAATTGAAGTAGTAGAAAAATATAATCCTCAAGTTATTTTATCTTTGCATGCACCTTACAAAGTAGTAAATTATGATGGTGGGAATCCAGAAAATCTAAATATTGTTGAAAATATAGCAAAAATTATGAATTATCCAGTTGAACCATCGATTGGTTATCCGACTCCAGGGAGTTTTGGAACTTGGGCTGGTATTGAAAAAGAAATTCTTACGATAACTTTGGAATTAGATGAAGAAATAGAAGTAAAAGAACTTGAACCCCCTGTTTTTAAAGTATTTGAATTGTTGGAAGGTATTTAAAATATGGAAGATATAAAAGAATTAGTTAAACAAAACGAACTCAAACATATTGCAATCATTATGGATGGGAACCGCCGTTGGGCAAAGGATAGAGGGTTGCCATCAGCTGTTGGTCACAAAAAAGGAGTTGATGCTCTAAAGGCAACAATGAGAGCTTGTGATGATTTTGGAATAAAATACCTTACTGTGTATGCTTTTTCTACGGAAAATTGGAATAGAAAACCGGAAGAAGTTAACTTTTTAATGGATTTATTGGGACAAACTCTGAAAAACGAACTTAAAGAAATGCACGAAAACAATGTTGTAATTTCGTTTATCGGTGATACGACAAAACTCTCGGATAAGCTTCAAAAAATATTAGCAAATGCAGTAGAAACAACAAAAAATAATACCGGTGTTAATCTTCAAATTGCATTTAACTACGGTTCACGTGCTGAAATTACAAAAGCTGTTCAAGAAATTGTTGATAGCGGAATTAAAGTTGTAACAGAAGATTTAATCAGCAAACATTTATATACTTCAAACATTCCTGATCCGGATTTATTAATCAGAACCGGTGGAGAGATGAGGGTTTCAAACTATCTTTTATGGCAAATTGCATATTCTGAATTTATTGTACGACCTGAATTTTGGCCTGAATTTGATAAAGAAAAATTGGCTGAATGCGTGAAAGAATTCAATCTAAGAAATCGCAGATACGGTGTATAAGAATTTGCAAAGAAATACTGTTTTCTCATAAATTTTTCTTGTCAAATATTTGCTTTGTGATATACTAAGTGATATATTTTAGTGGAATTAATTATATGGAGTAGGTATGTTAGTAAATTTTAATCAAATGGGTTCTAACCCTCAATTTTGTCGTAAACCAAATGGCTCTGAAATGCAAAGATATACAAAATCAGTTTCACAAGGACTTAAAGTTTTGAATAAGGATTTGGGAATTATTGTACACAATTCAACTGTTCCATCTTTACCAAGGCAAAATTTAGGAATTGGTTCGTTGTTGTCCAAATCAGCTGAGTTAGCTTTTATACCGTTTTTGGCAGCGAATGCTTATTCATCAATTCAGCAAGAACCTGATAATATAAGAGCAAGTTACACTCCGTCTCCATATAGTCCAGTTGCTACATCTAAAAATATTTATATGATTCCGATTGAACGATTTGCAACTGAAGAATATGGAAATCTTATTCCGCAAGAAAGTATTCAAGAAATTATTGATAATAATTCAAAACTTGGTAATCCAAATAAAGTTGACTATTCAAAAGTTCGTGCTGATTATGATAAAGTTCTTTTTAATGCATACGAATCTCTTATGAATGAATCTGATGAACACATGCAACTTGGCTTAGATAAAGAAATTCGATTGCAACATTTAAAACTTCAAGCAGAATTTTTAGATTATAAAGAGGCTAACAATGATAGACTAACTCCAATGGCAATTTATGAAGTTCTTTCAAAAAGAAACAATAATGAAGATTGGAGAACTTGGAAAGAAGAAGAACGTAATTTATACATGAATTCTGACACAGAACCATTAGAAAAGTTTATTAGAAGAAATTCTCAAAAAATTGATTTTTATATGTTTAAACAATGGCTTGTAGAAAGAGAAATTTCTAATGCAAATTCAAGAAATGAAAAATTAGGAATAAAAGTTATTGGGGATTCACCTGTTGCATTTACGGCTGTTGAAGAATGGATGCATCAAGATTTATTTATGGATGGCTGGGCACTTGGGTGTCCTCCTGATTATTTCTCAAAAGAAGGTCAACGATGGGGTTTTGCAGTATTAAAACCTGAAACAATCTTTAATCCGGATGGGAGCCTTGGCAAAGGTGGAGAATTAATGCGAGAACGTTATGAAAAAATGTTCGAGTCTTCTCCTGGGGGCGCAAGAATTGACCATATCATTGGGTTAATTGACCCATTTGTGTATTCAACACGTGAACCACACATGAACGAACACAATTCGGGCAGATTATATTCTTCTCCAAATCATCCTGTTTTGGGTAAATATGCAAAGAATTCAGAAAAAGAATATGCCGCTATATTAGAAAAAATAGTTTTTCCTGCTGCTGAAAAATATGGATTAACAAAAGAAGATATTATTTGTGAGGATTTAGGTACAGTAACAGAACCGGTAACAAATGTTATGAACCTTCTTGGGCTTTCAGGAATTGCGATTACGCAGTATGATTATAGAGGAAAGACAGTGCCTGCTAAAAATATAATTATGACGGGGTCGCATGACAATGAGTCTTATATAGAATATACTGATAAGATTTTTAACGATCCAAATCATCTTAATAAAAAAACAAGCTATCTTGCTGAAGATACGTCTGTTCCTCGTGAAAATCAACAACAATATAAAAAAGAGATGGCTTCTAATAAATCGAAATTTATGTCAGCATCTTTTGCAGAATTGTTTACAAGTCCGGCTAAAAAGGTTCAAATGTTCTTTACGACATTCTTTGGAATCGGTAAAACATACAATCGCCCTGGAACAACAGAAGATTGTTGGACATTAAGAATTCCTGAAAATTATGAAGATTTATATTGGAATAATGTTAAAAAAGGTACTGCACCGAATCTGCCGGAAGTGATTGCCAGAGCAATTAGACAACGTGGAGATGGGTTTGCAAACAAACATCAAAATTTGTTAGCAACATTAGATGAATTTACGCAGATTCTGAAAAGCTAAAATCGTTTATTTATGCGGGGTTTCGTGAATAGTGAGTAGTGAATTGAAAAAGGTGAATAGGTGACTAGGTGATTAAGTGACAAAGTGGTTACGTTTTTTAGTGAATAGTGAGTAGTGAGTCGATGATTACGGGCGCTTCTTTTTGGATTGCCACGGGCTAAAGCCCTCGCAATTGTACATGTCAAGCAATCCAGTTTCTTCTTGATTAGTGAATCGGGGAATTCCGCTTGTTGTCATTCTCAAGCCGAAGGCTTGAGAATTCAGCCTTTCTCTTGAAAAACTCTGTAAAAATTTTCCACTTTCCATTTTCCATTTTCAATTTATACTGAAGTGCCCAACTTACAAGTTATCCTTTAAGCATAACCATCAAAACAGAAATATCTACTGGCTTTAATCATTCAATCAAAAATAAAGTTTTTATTTAAAATATCTTCAAAAATTTCTCTATTATTGTCATAAAAATTTTTATTAACACTTATTGTTAGCATGTATTTAGAATTTTTTAAAATATTTTCATTATAGTCTAAAATATCTTTTGCTGTAATATTTGTAGTTCGTTCCTTATGTTCATTTATAGCCTCGTTAATAAATTTGTTTTGAAGTTTCATAGGAATAAAATCATTTTTAACGTTATCTAAAAAATTCAAAAAATCTTTTTCTCTTGGATAGTATTTTGCGTAGGCAATTCGATTTGTTATTTCACAATCTCTTTTTTTATAATTAGAAGTTGAAATCTGATTATTGTAGGCTACTTCATAAATTTTGTTTAAATTTTCATCATTAGATAATATTTTAGGCTCAGTAATTCGTTCTAATTCTATAAAAGGTTCTATTTCATTATTTGTAATTACAATATTGAATTCAGAAATTTTAATTTTATCATTATAATTATAATTATTGTTAAAATTATATGCTTTAAAGGTTGCTATAGGAATTTTTTGCATAGAAAACTTTCTATCATGTGATATTGTTTGATTCATAGAAACAATCTTATTGTAGGAATAGTATAATTGACTATTGGGTTGGTTTAAGTTGATTTTTGATATGTTCATATTTACCTCTATATTAGTTTCAGCATAACAGAAAAAATTTATCTATCCGCTTGTTTACAATTCTTTACATTTTGTTGTTTTTTTTAAGTCTTTAGTATCTTCATGAATGTGTATCGTATTAAGGTTTAATTTATGAATATAAGTCCTATATCCACTAATAATTTTTCAACAAAATTTGTTTCTGATAGCACTAAGCGTTCAAGTGACGAAGTTAATGTTGTGTTCAAAGCAAATTCTAAAGTAGTAATTGAAAAAAGTAAAAATTTAACAAAAAATAAATCTATTCAAAATAGTTTTAATAATATTATGGCAAAGTTGAAGAATCTTTTTTCCAAATCTAAAAAGTTGCCGGTTGTAGCTAATCCAATACTCTTATATTTTGCCGGACTGCAGACGAAGCGAGAATTCTTTGATGAATACAATAAAAAACTATTAACTGGAGAATATATCAATCCTGATGTTATAGAAACCGTTAGAATTATACGGAATTTAGAAGGAAAAAATATTATAAATTCATTAAATTTCCCAGATTACGAAGTAATGGTGGATGGTGGTTTATTAACCAACACGGCATACTATACAATAAGAGATTTTGTGAATAATGCAGGATATGGTAAATTAGCAGATTCTCAAAAGCTTGATATCCTAAATAGGTTGGCAAGGTGTAGCTATCATAACGAAGATGTATCATATAGTTTAAATTTTACTGGTAGATGTCATTCCGATACCATAGAGTCAGCAGATAATGATGTAGATATAGATGTATCAGATAGTGATGATGGTAGCTTGTTAGATGCTATTTTAGATTTTATAGATGATTTATTTTAGGAGGTCGTATGAGAGTCGGTTCAATTTCAAATATTTACAATATTTCTCCCAATGTAACAAATTTTAGAGGAGGAAAAGAAGAAATTATTTCATCTGGTTTCAAAGAGTTTGTTTCGGATGCATTACCTGTATATAAAGCTGGTAGAGCTTTATATAAGCTAGGAGAAGGAAAAACCGATGATGCAATTAAACAAGGAGTTGGGGTGGTTGATAATATTGTAATGCAACCAACAAAACAAGCAATTGCAACCGCAGTTGCTGCAAAAGCCGCAGCTATTGGTTCTGTCCTAGGTCCAGTTGGAACAGTTATAGGTGCTGGATTAGGTTATTTTGGCACATTAATTGGCTGGGGTAAAGCAAGAAATTCAATTGTTGACAGTGTATTGGATAAATAATTGGGGGAAGTATGCATATAAATCAAATTTCAGGAAATGTAAACATTTCATCAAAAGGAATTTTTAATTCTTCAAAAAAGATTTTGAATTCAAATAAAAACAAAATGATTGAAAATGATATAAAAAAGAATATAACAGTGTCAGAGTATTTTGAAAACTTTGGAGTTAAAATTCAAAAAATGTCTAAAAAACTTTCTGATATAATGATGAGTATTCTTGATACTTTATAATAAAAAAGGAAGAATGTTGTGCGTATTTCGTTAAATGAAAATAATCCAATATATAAATCAAACGCTTCTCAAGAAAGTAAGTCTAAAAACGGATTGCTTGCTGTAGCTACTGGTGCAATGTTAACTCCATTAGTTCCATTGATTGATGGAGATTCTTTCAAAAAAACCTACAAGGATAGAAATATTGCAAAGTATGCAACCGGACTTATGGCTGTTGGCGGAGGAATTGTTGTTACAAATATTTTGGCAGATAAATATATTTCTAATAGTAAAAATAAAGAACAAAATAATATAATAAAAAAATCAATTATAGGTGCTTTTGCTGTCACTGCTTTATATTTAACAGAACATTGGGCTAATATTAAACAATCAGCTATAAATAAAAAATATCTTATAGCTTCTCCTTTTTTAGGTGCAACTGTTGGAGCCTTAGTTGGTATATTTAATCCTAAAAAAGATTAATGACTTTTTTAAATTTACCCTATGTAATCATGGAATGTTTATCATTATAATTGTAGGTTAGCATTGTCTGAACATTACAGGTTAAAATCTGCTTCAAAAACATATTCAGCAGGACCTGATAAGAAAACATCTCCGTCAGGTTTGTTTGGAGAACCGTTCCAAGTTACATTAACTTCTCCACCTAAAAGTTTTACGTCAACCGAGTTTTCTAGATAACCGTTCAAAACTCCTGCTACAACACTTGCACAAGCTCCGGTCCCGCAAGCAAGAGTAATTCCGCAACCTCGTTCCCAAACACATAATTCGATTTTTTTATGGGATTTAATTTTTATAAATTCTACGTTTGTTTTTTCTGGAAACTCTGCTCCTAATTCGATTTCCGGTCCATAAGTTTTTGCGAGTTCAAGTAAATCTTCATCATCTTTTATGAAAATTACAAAATGAGGATTTCCCATAGAAACAGCATTTCCTTCAAAAATTCTGTTTTTAACTGCAATTTTGTAGTTCAAATTATGATTTGATAAAAATGGAATTTTTTCTGTTTCTAAAATCGGTTTTGACATATTTACACGAACTTGACCATTTTCAAGAATTTGAGGTTTCATAATTCCTGCCAAAGTTTTTACAGTGAATTCTTTTTTATCAACAAGTTTTTTATCATAAACGTATTTTGCAAAACACCGCATTCCGTTTCCGCACATTTGAGCTGTTGAGCCATCAGAGTTATAAAAATACCACCCAATGTCAGTATCTTCCGTATCAAGATTAGGAATTATTAAACCATCTGCGCCAATACCAAAATGTCTGTCACAAAGCTTCTTTGCCACTTCCGGCATTTCAAGATTCATTTTCTGAAATTCTTCATAATCTAAGATTACAAAATCGTTTCCACAACCTTGCATTTTGGTAATTTTTATTCCCATTCTTCAAAACCTCTTTTTATAGTACAATAAGATTATATAAAGGAATGGAAATGTTGGCAACCTGATAATTTCGTCACTATTGTAAGATAAATTTTCAACAGGGCGATATACAAATTCCCTCGTCCAGCGGGAGAGGGTTAGGGTGAGGGGGCTGATAAAAGGGAACAATACTATGGCAATAATAAAAGTACAAAAAGGAACAAAAGATATACTACCAAACGATATGCCAATTTGGCATTTTATGGAAGCCACTGCAAATGAAGTTTTTTCAAAATATGGAGCAAAAGAAATTCGTACTCCGATTTTTGAAGCAACCGAACTTTTTGCAAGAGGAGTTGGCGACACTACGGATATTGTAAACAAAGAAATGTATACTTTTGAAAAAAGCGAACGTTTTTTAACTCTTCGACCTGAGAATACGGCAGGGGTAGTTCGTTCATTTATCGAAAACGGTATGCACAGACTTTCTGCTCCGGTTAAACTTTGGTACAAAGGCCCAATGTTCAGGTACGAACGTCCTCAAGCCGGACGTCAAAGACAATTTCATCAGGTTGGTGTTGAGGTGTTTGGTATAAAACAGGCAACTGCTGATGCGGAAGTTATTTTGATGGCAGTTAATTATCTGAAAGCTTTGGGTTTAAATGATTTGAGCGTTGAACTTAATTCACTTGGTTGTCCTGAATGTCGAGAAGTATTTAAGACCAAATTGAAAGCGGTATTAAAACCTTATTTACCCCAGCTTTGTCCTGATTGTCAGGCAAGATATGAAAAAAATCCTTTGAGGTTATTAGATTGTAAAGTAGAAGAATGTAAAGAAATTTATGCAAAACCTGAAATTCAGGCGGTTATTCAATCTGATTTTATCTGTGAAGATTGTTCTAATCACTTTGAAGAATTGAAATCATATTTAGACAAACTTGGTGTTAATTATTCAATCAATAAACTTTTGGTAAGAGGTTTAGATTACTACAACAGAACTGTTTTTGAAATCAAATCAAACAATCTTGGTTCTCAAAACGCTGTTTGTGGTGGCGGACGTTATGATAGTCTTGTTAAAAATCTTGGTGGAGAAGATACTCCGGCAATAGGTTTTGCAATGGGTATGGAAAGATTAGCATCTTTGCTTGGCGAAAAAGCGGATGAAAAAACTCAAGCGTTTGTTGTTTGCAATAATCCTATTGAAGCAATCAAATTAACAGAAGAAGTTCGTGCAAACGGTTATACTTGTGAATTTGATTTGACAAATAAAAAGTTTGTTAAACAACTTGAAAAAGCTTCTAAAGTTGCAAAATTTGCGCTTATTTTAGGCGAAGATGAAATTGCAACAAATAAAGTAACAGTTAAAAACCTTGAAATTTCTGAACAAAAAACGTTGGATAGAAATAGCAATTATTTTGATTAATAGTTAGTTATAAAATGCTATTAAATACAACACTCGGCTCTTGAGTTACTTCTTTACCAAAAGATTTAACCTTGAGTGGTGCAGTTATATAAAGTTTTTTCTTTGCTCTTGTAACTGCAACATAGAATAATCGCATAGATTCTTCTGCCGAGAATTCTTTTAATTCCAATTCTGATTTAACTTTGTATTTTGGATTAAGCCCACGAACGGATTCCATAAACGAAGTAGAAGACTTTAGTGTTGATTTTGTTACATCCATTGAAAGCATTTTTTCTGAAAATTCCGGCATGAATACGTATTCAAATTCATCTCCTTTAGATTTATGAAGAGTCATAATTTGAACTTTCCCTTTAACAGCAGATTCATCTTCTTCTTCCGAGAAAAATTTAAATCCGCTTAAAGAAGGACGTTTTGCCAAGGCATCCAATCTTTCTAATGTCAAATTATAATTATTGTTTGAATTTAATTTTCTTACAAGTGTTGCAATTAAATAGACATTCGATTTTTCGATATCGGAAGTATAATAAAACAATCCGATTCTTATAACTAGTTCTTCTAATGGTAAAGTGGAAGAGTTTAGCCAATACTGCATATCCCACAAAAATTGTGATAAATCTTGTGATTCAATTTCATCTCCATCTAATGTAATAAACGGTTTTTCACAATTTCTTATTTCGAGTTGTAATCTCGGTTTATAAAAACCATATTCGCTTAGAGTTTCATAAACAGATATTATTGCTTCATTATCAAAAGGAGTTTGCAAATATTTTAGAATAGAAAAAATTGTATTAAAAACGGCTTTTTGTCCTAATGATTCACTTCTGGTAATGCTTTTGAAACCAGCATCATTAACGAATTGTGTCCAATTTGCAACCTGAAAATTTCCTCTCAAAAGAATTCCAATCGTTGCATCTTTGTTTCTTGTTAAAATGTTTTTTATTTCTTTAAGTACAAAGTTTTTTTCTTCAAATGCTTTATCAAAAGTTTTTGCAAAAATAGCGTTTTCTGAAACAGGGTTTTTCCCTTCCACTCCCTCCATCATGCTTTTGAAAAAAGCTTTTGGTAAAAGTTTTTCGCCCCATAAAATTGTTTTGTTAGCAAGATTCATAACATCTTGAGTACATCTTTGCGAATGATTCATATCAACTAATTTATCTGCATTTTTTATAAACGCTCTGAATCCTTCCACATCTGCATTGGAAAAAGTTGTTGTAATTGCTTGGTTTATATCACCACAACGAATCAAGTTTTTATGTTTTCCACTTAACAAACCAATCAAACGTTGTTGAATCCCAGATGAATCTTGAGCTTCATCTTCAATAATATATTCACAAATATCTTGATAATGTTTCAAAATATCCTCATTTTGTTCAAGAAGTTTTACGGAAAACAATAAAATATCATCATAATCAATCAAATTAGCTTCATCCAATTTTTGTTGATAAGATTTATAAAATTCTTTGAATTTTTCAATTTTTTTGTCAGCAGAAGGTTGGTTTACATCTCCTTCTTGTAACTTGATTACAGAAATTGCTCTATCAAAATCTTCTAATTCTGTTTTTGTAAATTTTCCATCAATACTTTTTAAAATTCGCATTCTTTGAGTATCGTCACAGATTTCAAAATCGGAAACTAAACCTAATCTTTCGTAGTTTGAATTATCTTTTATAATTCTTAAAGCTAAACCATGAATTGTACTGATATTTGGGAGTTGATTTGAATTTGGAGCCATATTTTTGATTCTTTCTCGGAAATTTCTGGCAGCAGATTCCATATAAGTTAGAACAAAAATATTGGAAGGATTTATTCCTTTATTAATTAGTTTCATGATTAATGCAAGAAGTATTGTTGTTTTTCCAGCCCCTGGAACGGCTGAAATCGCCATTGAACCTGATTCATAATCAAGAACAGGTTTTTGGTCATCACGAGGAATGATTTTGAAAACCGGTTTTGTTTCTTCTTCTTTTTGAATATCAGATACGAGAAACTCTTCAATTCCTCCTAAATTTTCTGCACCAGCCGGATCAAAAAGGCTAGACAATGCAAAAGTTTGAACTTGAGCTAATAAGAGAAGTTTTCTTAAAATTCTTGCTGTTTTTTGGTCAGATAAAAATATATCGTCTTCAATTGTATACTCATCTTTTGTCCAATCAGCTTGAAAAACCCATGCATTATAAAGTGGTCCGACATCATTTTTTACCCAGTCGGAATGTGAAACATCTAACCAAAATTGGTATTTTGTTGAAATTTTGTTATCAATAATTTTTTGTGGAGTCGCAACAACCAAATCATTTTCTAAAATCTCTAAAACAGAACTTGGATTTTCTGCAATAATAGAATTTTCTATTTGAACAATAATATCCTCAACTCTATTTTTAACAACATCAATTCCAAGAACTTTTTCAAAATCTCTAAGTTCTTTGATAAAAAAATTAAATTTGTTTATTTTTGTTTCATCTACAAAATCAACTACACGATAAAACATTTCATAAATTTTTAGAGAAAGTTTTATGTCTTTATTTTTTATTTCTTCAAATGCATTATAAAATTTTTCGTATTTTTCTGAATAATTTTCTACTTCAATTAAAGGTAAAAGTTTAGTTTTTGAGTAAGCTTCCAGAACATTTTTGCAATATTTTAGCGGAATTCCAACATAATCAGAAAGGATAACTCTTAAATCCATTTCAGAAATCTCGATACCTTGCATAAGTTTTAGGATATTAAGACTGGCTTTTACAATCGGATTATCAATAAGTTTTTCACTTCCTGAAAGAAATTGCAAATTACATGTTTTGAGTTTTTCTTTTAAAGTAAATTTTAACATGTCATCTTGAAGTGGAGTAATTATTGCAATATCTTTTGGTTTTATTCCGTCAGACAATAATTTTTCTATCTTTGAAACAGTATAATCCAATATTTCTGCCCGTTTTGAGAGGGACGTTAATGTAAAATTTTTCAATCTTTTTTTTGTTTTATTTATAACATTTGAAAAAATTACATCTCCATTTTCAAAATCATTTTCTCCATTTTGAATTTCTTCTTCAAATAATTGTGATAATTTGTAATCAATAGATGTGTCTG
The DNA here is from genome assembly GCA_964531425.1 of uncultured Vampirovibrio sp. GTDB lineage: Bacteria > Cyanobacteriota > Vampirovibrionia > Gastranaerophilales > Gastranaerophilaceae > CAG-196. The sequence goes on from CAZHEI010000003.1 coordinate 13,010, forward strand.
CACTCAAGTATCCACAACGACTTGAACCTAATGAATCAAAACAAATTAGCCAATCTTTAAGTTGAGGTTTTAAATATTTTATGAATTCAAAACAAACAGGAGTCATTTCATCAGCATCATCTACAAGCAGATACTTAATATTTTTAAAATAATCTGTATTTTTATAAACATGATTAAAAATAAGGGTTTGTCTCAAATAGTCTAAGCTACGAGTTCTTAGGGTTGAAGATAATAATTTTTTTATAATAAACTCTGCATCTTCTCCAAAAGATTCTCCCAAAATTTTAGAACGTTCTCTCACATCTTCATTGTTTAAATTATTTTGAATAATCAAAGAATATCTTCTAAAAATTTGATGTAAAAGTGATTTTTTTGAGTTGTAACCTTTTACTTCATTTTTCTTTAAAATTTCCTTTAGTAGAAACTGTGAAACTTCGAGTCCGACTAGGTTTGGGAGAATAAAAGATTTGTCTGACGGAATAGAATTTTCAATAAAACACCAGTTATCTTGTAAAGTATTATAAACAATCGAAAAGAAGGAATGAATTTGAAGTTTTTCAATTGCATTTATATTTATATCTTTTAGAATTTTATCATTTATTCTTTTTTTTACGTTTGAATTTTGTACCAAGACCAATATTTCAGAAGGTTTTATGCCACCAGAAATTAAATCAAGATATTTCTTGATTAATAAATTTTCTCTAAAATCAACTTTAATAAAATTTAGTAACATACTCCTTATAGTGTATTTTACCATAAACAGGTTTAAAACCTCTTGCCAAATTTTAAATTTTTTTATAAGATTAACTTGTAATCAATTACACAGATATACATTTAAGAAGGAGATTTTAACATGGCTAGAGTTAAAGAAGCTAAAATGGGTATTCAAGAACAAATCATTGAATCAGCAGGACAAATTTACAACTACCTTAACACTAAAGGTGAAGTTTCTATCAACAAAATGAAAAAAGATTTAAGCTTGAGCGAAAATTTTGCTGAAATGGGTCTTGGTTGGTTGTCAAGAGAAGATAAACTTGAATATACTCAAAAAGCTAAATCAGTAACTGTAAAACTTAGATAGTTTCTGGCTTGTAAAAGTGTAGAAAAGGACGGCATAAGGTCGTCCTTTTTTAGTATGAGGCTGTAAAATCAACCAATTAATTGATTACTTTTTTTTAAAATAAGGTAGTATAAAGATTATGAATATTAATTATAAATTATTAATGGATAAAGCAAAGGAAGCGGCTCTGACTTCATACTCTCCGTTTTCAAGATTTGCAGTTGGTGCAGCAGTTCTTGCTCCAAATGGAAAAATTTATCAAGGTTGTAATGTTGAAAATTCATCGTTTGGACTAACAATTTGTGCTGAAAGATGTGCAATTTTTAAAGCTGTTTCAGAAGGAGAAAGAGAAATTCTTGCTGTTGCAATTTATTCTCCAAATGCGGATTCCTGTTATCCTTGTGGAGCTTGTCGTCAAGTTATGTATGAATTTCAGGGAGATAATGAAATAGAAGTAATTACGGAAAATCTGGGTTCTCTTGATATTCAAAAACTTAGCTATTTCCTTCCTTGTGGTTTTAGAATTTAGATAACAACTATATGTATATATTAGAAATTTTTGTAAAATGGCTAAATAAACGTCAGACTAAAGAAGTTATACCAAAGAAACCTGATTTTAGTGAAGTTGACGAAGCTTTAACTTGTGAACATAATTTTATGCCTATAGATAGTACCGGTGAAGTCTTGGCTTGTACAAAGTGCGGGTTTGTTGTAAAAAAGAATAATAACAATTAAGGATTTTTATATGCAAAAAATATTAGATTTTATATCATCAAAAAAATTTAGAAATGCATTTTGTTTTGTTGTATTTGTTACTTTAATGACCGCTTGCATTTCTTCTCAAAATTTCTTTTTCCAAAAAATTATTGATAACAATATGGCATTAAGAGAAATTGTTGCGGAAAAAGATATTAAAGTTGTTGATACAATAAAAACTGAACAACATAGAAAAGAAGTTGCTCAGAATGTTGAACCGATTTTAACTCAAGCTGAAGATGAATTTATTACAACGAGTTTAACTGCGTTGCAAAATTCTGTTTTGAGAATTCGTAAAAAAGATATTCCGGATAATATAAAAGCAGAGGAAATTGGAGTTCTTTTTGACTCGGCAAATAAAAAAGATTTGGTAGATTTTCTTCTTCGTTCCAGTGAAAATGATTTGCAATATATTTTTGATAAATCAATGGTAACATTGACTTCCGTTTTGAACAAAGGTGTTTCATATAAAGATTTTGATAATAATAATGTATCGGAAATTATAAGAAAAAGTATTCCAAACAATGTTCCAAGATATAAAGGAACTTTAATTGTTAGAATTTTAAACCAAATTATAGTTCCAAATCTTGTTATTGATGAATATGCAACTGAAATCGCAAAAAAGAATGTTCAAGATGCTGTAAAACCTTATGAAGTTGTGTTTAAAAAAGGTCAACCAATTGTTTTACAAGACGAGCCTGTTAATAAGTTAAAAAGGGATGCACTAAGAGCAGCAGGCTATAATGTTTTACAAGTTAATTATACCGGTATTGTCGGAATATTTTTATTAGTAGGATTTTTTACTTTTGTATTTTTACAATACGAAAAGAATTTTGAAAAGCAATATTATAATACTAAATATTTGTTGATGATTGCTTCGTTTACATTGGCGCTTTCATTTATTGCAGCTGTACTTCCAACAGGATTTTCTCCGTATATTTTACCAATTCCGGCTTATACAATTTTATTATCAATATTTACGACTCCAAGAAATGCATTTTTTGCTTCAACAATTGTATTAGCCCTACTTTCAGTGGGAATGCATTATCCGATGGAAGTTGTTGTTTCGTTTATGTTTTTAAATACAGTTGTAATGACGGCAGTATCAAATCTTAAATTCTCAAAAAGATCAGATTTGTTAATTATTGCATTAAAAATAACTTTAACCGGAATTTTTCTGGTTGGTGGAATTTATCTGTTAGAACGCTTTATGATGGATATTGATAACAATAAAATATTGTGGGATATAGCATTGCTTGTTATCAACTGTTTTGTAATAAGTGGTGTTTTTCTACTCGGTTTTCTTCCGATTATTGAAAATATGTTTAGGGTAATGACTCCGTATGGTCTTGCTGAGCTTGCTGACAGTAAACTTCTAAAACGTCTGTTGCAAGATGCTCCGGGGACTTACAATCATAGTTTAATCGTTTCACAACTTGTTGAGGCTGCGGCTGAGGCAATTGGTGCAAATCCGGTTTTAGCAAGGGTTGGAGCAATGTATCATGATATTGGGAAGCTTATGCGTCCAATGTTTTTTGTTGAGAATCAATCTTTTTACGGAATTGAAAATCCGCACAAAACTTGTACTCCAAGGTTTAGTAAGATGTTAATTACTGCACACCCTAAGGATGGTTTAGAATTAGCAAAGGATAAAGAATATAAATTACCAGCTGTTATACATCCGTTTATTACTCAACACCATGGTACGGGGCTTGTAAGTTATTTTTATAATGAAGCATTGAAAGAAGAAGGCGAAGAGACGGTAAAAGAAGAACAATTCCGTTACCCTGGTCCAAAACCAAATACAAAAGAAACTGCTATTTTGATGATTGCAGATGCGGTAGAATCTGCTGTTCGTGCGGCAAAAAATCCTTCTAATGAAGAAATTGATGCTATAATTGCAAAGATAATTAAAGAAAGACTTAATGACGGACAATTGGAGGATTCTCCTTTAACATTGAAAGATTTAAAAACAATTGCAGAAACTTTATCAAGAATGCTAAGAGGAATGCACCATAAAAGAATTAAATATCATGATGAACTTGTACAAGAACTTGATAAAAATAAACAGTTAATCATTCCTACAGTAGAAGATTCTGTTCCGGCAACTCTTGATGCAGATTTGGAATTGAAAATTAAGGAATTAGAAAGTAAAAAGAATGACAACAATTAATATTTTTACTGAAAATATTTTTCCGGATTGGAAATTAGATGAAAAAGATGTTATAGAAAAAACCAGAAAACTTCTTGAATATTATATTTCAGAGTTAAAGGAAAGTTCTTGTTTATCCGGATATAAATATGATTCGATAACTCTTGATATTGTATTTTGTGATTCTGAAAAAACGCATGAATTAAACAGAGATTATAGAGATAAAGATAAACCGGCTGATATTATAACTTTTGCGATTTTTGCCGATGATGAAAACCGATTTGTTTTTGATAATGACATTAATCTTGGAGAAATTGTCATTGCGTTGGATAAAGTTATTGAAGGTGTTAATCGTGATATAAGCTTTTCAAAAAATAAAGAGCAAGAATTGTTTTTTTTAATTAGCCACGGTTTAATGCATTTACTTGGATTTGACCACAGAGATGAAGAAGAATATAATTTTGTCATAGAGGAGCAAAGAAAAGCTCTGGGGAGTATCGAATATGACAAGATTTAAGGCACAAGGGTTTAATAATACCTTTAAAAATGCACGCAAAGGTTTTAGATTAGTTTTAAAAAGCGAAATGAATATCAGGGTTCATGTCGCAATTGCTTTTTGTGTCCTGCTTTCTGCTTATTTGTTGGAGTTTTCTGCAATAGAATTTTGTCTTGTAATTTTTGCTATTGGTATCGTAATTGTTTCAGAAATGCTCAATACTGCAATTGAATTTACGCTGGATTCAATCTATCACAACAGATATTCTAAAATGGTAGGAATGGCAAAAGATATCTCAGCAGGTGCTGTAATGTTTGCATCCGTTATTGCGATGACAATTGGGTGTATCTTATTTGGAAAACATTTGTTGGGGTAAAGTCGTTTTAAGGCTTAATCAAAAATTTAATTGCATTTCCTGCAATATGTTGTTCCATTGCATATTGAACTTTTTCGAGCGGTAAAGTATCTGTGATAAGTTTTTCTACTTCAACTTTTCCGGAGGATATTAAATCTAAAGCTTGGCGGAAATATTTTGGTGTATGATGAAAAACGCTCATTAATTTTATATCGCCATAATGCATTTTTGTAGTATCAAAACTTACTTTTGAACCGGATTTGCATCCGCCAAAGAAATGAACTGTTCCGCCCGGGCGAACACAAGAAAACACAAGTTCCCAGATTTCCGGCATTCCTACGCATTCAATTGCTACATCCAACCCTTTTTTTTCATCAGAAAATTCTCTAAAAATCTTTTCTGGATTTTGATATTTTTTCAAATCCACAATTTCATCTGCATGTGCAAACTCATCCGCAAGTCTTAATTTTTCAGGATTTCTTCCTGCTACAATAACTCGTGCGCCTTTTAATTTCGCAACACGAGCAAACATTAAGCCGATTGGTCCAATTCCAATTACACCAACTGTTTGACCTGCTTTAATATCAGTTCTTTCTGCCCCGTGAACAACATTTGCAAGCGGTTCGCAAAAAGCTGCTTTTTCAAAAGGCAAATTTTCCGGTAATATCAGGGTATTTTTCTTTACAATTCTTTCTGGAACAACAATATATTCTGCATAAGCTCCATTTAGCAAATTAAGATTTTCACAAAGATTGTATTCTCCTCTTTTACAATAGAAACACTCTCCACAAGGAGCAGAATTCGCACAAACTACTCTATCTCCAACTTTAACATTGGTAACGCCTGCTGCTACTTTTTCTACAACTCCTGAAAATTCGTGTCCAAAACCAGATGGAATTTCTTTTATAAGAACAGGATGTCCTCTGCGAAAAGTTTTTACGTCAGTTCCGCAAGTAAGTGCTGCTTTAATCTTTACAAGGATTTCTCCTTCTGCTAAAGGTTTAATCATTGTATTTTCATATCTTATATCTTGTGGTCCGTAAAATAAAACTGCTTTCATACTTCGCTTTTCTGTATATTTCTATAAATTAATATTATAACTGCCAAAACTATTATACACGCAGATACAACCATTGCAACCGGAAATCCGTGAATATAACAAACGCTATCAATTCTAAAGTGTTCAACAAAAATTCTTGCCAGAGAATATAGAATTAAATAAATTAGCGCAATATTTCCTTCTTTTTTGCAAGATTTTGATTTAGCAATGTAGAATAAAATTCCAAAAATAAACAAATTCAAAATACTTTCATATAAGAAAGTAGGATGAAAATACTCATAATTTGTATAAGGAATTGGTCTGTATTGTGGTGCAATGTAGAGTTTCCAAGGTAAATCCGTTGGACTTCCAAAAGCTTCTGAATTAAAGAAATTCCCCCAACGTCCGATTGATTGGGCAAGTGCTAATCCTATTGCTGACACATCTGCAAGTTTTAAAGCAGATACTTTGTGTCGTTTTGCATAGATAAATAAGCCAATCAATCCACCCAAAATTGCGCCGTGAATAGATATTCCGCCGTGGCGTATCGCAAGAATTTCTGTTGGGAATCTCAAATAAAAATCGTAATTCAGCAAACAATAGTATAATCTTGCTCCAATAATTCCAAATATTACTAAATATGGAGATAAATCAATTATTGTTTCTTTTTTTAGTTCAAAGAATTTTGTACCAATATAATCAGCAACAAATGTCCCGACTATTATTGCTAAAGCCAAAATTACACCATAAAAATATATACTTATTCCAAATATTGTGCAAATGATTTGTGAATGTGAAGCAAACATTTTAGCCTTCCAAAACTTTTGGCTGTTCTTCTTGTTCAACCTTGTTTAAGTCGTTGATAAATTCTTCTACGGTTTCTTTGTCCTCAGCTTCCGGCGCCATTTCTAAGTATTTTTGTGCATTTGCTAAAGCAGAAGTTTTTAATTCAGCAACTTTAGTTTTATCTTCTTCTGAAATTTCTTTTTTAATATCTTCTTTTTCTTCATCAACCACAGGGTTCAAAATAGATTCTGCATATTCAGCTTGCGCTACGGCTAATGAATAATAAAAATTAGCATAATCAGGTTTGATTTTTAAACCATTTTCCAATGCTTCAATTGCAATATCAAACTTCTTTGCATTAGTTGCAGCGATTCCTAAATTATAATAGGTTTCATACATGGTAGAATCCAAATCAATACTTGCTTGAAGTCTATTCATAGCTGCTTCGTAGTCACCTTTTTGCATATATTCAGCAGCCTTGTTGTTCAATTCTTGGACTGCAATATTATTTATACAAGCTGTCGAAATAACTGCAATGAACAGTACTGACGCTATCAATAAAGCTTTTTTCATATAACTCAGATATCCTCAAATCTCTCAAACTTTCCCCCATTTTAATACAAATTTTGATTTGTGGCAAGTGGTATTAATTGGTTTTTGGAATGGTGAATCGAAAAAGATGACAACTTATTCACCTATACATATTCCTGGATTTACGATTTACGGAAACCATAGCCTCACTTCAAATAACTAGCCGGCAATGGTCCGTTGTATTTTTTGTACAATGCTAAAACATCATCAGAAAGTTTGTCTCCGTTTATCATTTTGGCATAAACTTCTGCTACAAATTCTCCTACACCTTCTTTTGCATATTCTGAAACCTCTCCGGCAGTCATTTGAATTTCTTTATTCGTTACGTGTTCATACAAATCAGGCAATGCTTGTTTAAATCGTTCTTTGTTTCCTTCTAAAAGTTCACGACCTGTTTTACCGTCTTTGGCAAAATCAGAAATTTTACTCCAACGACTACCAACGGCTTCCAGTTCTTCTTTGTTTTTAATCTTTAAATCTTCTTTTCTGGAAGTAAAAATACGTTTAAATCTTGACCACGCACTATCTTTTAAAATTAAGTCTTCTAAATTTTGTGTATAATCTTGCAAATGTCCCATTTCATGATAAATAGTTTGATGAGGATTATTTAATGTTGTTTCAAGTCCAAGAACAGTGTTGGTTTTCTCTTGAAATTCTGCTCTAAGCTTAGCAATTTTTTCAAGCTGTTCTTTTTTAGAAAGTTTTAATATCGAATCATAATCATATTTAATACCAGCATTTTCTAAATATTTCTTAAAATGATTTAAAAAGACCTTCGGATTATTTAAGCGCTTATAGTTTCTTATGGTTTCTTGCTGTGTTAAGTAAAGTTCTCTTTTTTCAGCCAAAGTCAATTTTTCAGGAGATTCTATAAATCTATCTGCTAAATTTCTATACCTATCTGACCAAGCAATTCCGAGAGTTACTTCTTTTTTTGTTTTATTTGCGACTTTTTCTCCCGCATTATTAGCAGATTTTTCAGATGTTCCCAAAAACTCTTTCAATTTTTTTGTTAAAAAGTCATTATCATAATATTTTTTATTAATAGAAAGAGTTCCATAGGCATCCGTTTGAATCGAATGATTAGCTGTAGCTAGTACTTTATCCTGCATTTTAACAAACTTTAATTTTGGAGTTATATAAACCTTACCCTTATTGGCATTACTAACATCAACAATAGCTTTAAGAGTATCGTGTAATGCTAAATCTGTGAATGATTCATCAACTTCCTTTATGCCAAGAGTTTCTTTGGCAAATTTCATAGCTTCTTCTCTCGTTGTTGCTTTATATTCCAAATGTTCAGGAAGTTCGGATAATTTTATTTTATCCTTGCAGAGTTTCAAAAGCTTTTTATGGTCATGACGTGCAACAAGTAGCCCTGCAGTTACAAGAGCAGTTAGAGTTCCTCCTACTCCTAGTGTCCATTTAGCACCGGTAGAAAGCCCTTCTTTTTGAGGTTCTTCTATTTTATCTTTTGCAGAGATTTCTACTGTATCAGCTTTTAATTCCGGAATGGATACACCTTCTCCTCGGAAAACGCTCTGCTGTTGCGGTTTAGCTACCCCCCCCCCCCTCGCAAAAGGTGCTTGAATACTGAATCTTGGGAGTCGCATTATTAATACCTGTCAAATAAATCATTAAATAGCCTTTCTAAAAATTTCTAACCTTATCTATATAAAGTCTTCTGAAAGAGAAAAATTGCTTTTTGTATGTAACAAAATTAACAAAAATTAACATATTGAATTTGCGGAAAAATTAAAATTTTTCTTGCTTGGTCGCATAAAACGGCAATTCCGCAATTTGTTTGTAAGCGACGAAGTCGCATACAAACAAATTGCTCCAGCCTCTGCTCCCTCACGCTTCTCGCAAATTCTGGGGAACGGTTTCACATCCTCTATTGGATTCACACTGGATTGCCACGAAAATCTAACGATTTTCTCGCAATGACAGCAAACTAGTAGTTTTTCGCCCTGTCATTGCGAACGTAGTGAAGCAATCCAGTCTCTTGAAGTGAATGAGTGATTAAGTGAATAAGATGTTATGGGGTTACGTGATTAGTGAATCGGGAAAAGTGACTAAGTGACTGGGAGAACAGGTGACCAAGTTGTTACGTTTTTGTCATTGTTGGTAACCAAGTGCAAAACATTTTCATTTACCACCCTAGCACTGTTTGAGGAGCGTAGCTCCGAGTTTGCGAGGGTAAAAAGATTCGGCGTAGCCGAACCCAAAACAAACGGCTGAACGTAGTGAAGACGTAGGGAAATAGCGTTGTTTTTCTTTCTTTGGGTGCGTTTCTTTCTTTTTCCCCTGCAATGAAAAAGAAAGAAATGCACAATTGGAATTACGTTGTTGGGCAAGTATGCCCAACTTACAAGTTTGTCATTACGAACTACCCCGCCCCTGAATTTGCTCAAAAATAAATTTTTGGCAAATTCTTCCCCGCCCGCAAGGGGTGGGGATGTAAAAAGTTTCCACTTTCAATTTTCAATTTATAAAATAAAAGCCGAGATTTATAATCTCGGCATCGTATCCCATTATTATTTAATCGTAGTTTACTTAATCGTAAATTATATACTCCATCAATTAACCCCTACGCCGGAACTTTTTATCACGTACCGACGCACCTTAAATCTATTTTACAACCATGAAAATCTTGAATTCAGCCGGCATAATTTTACCGAAGGACAAAGAATTTGTTGCAGCAACGAATTTTTCTTCGTTATAATCTTCACCATCAAATCTGAATTCTGAAACAATTGAGTAATCACAAGATAGTTCAATTGTTTTATCAAAAACTTCATGTCCTTCTCTAACTTCTGTCCAAGAATTTCCTTCTTCTTCAACACAGAATTTTTCTGTTGGAGAATTATAGTTTGCAACAACGAGTAAAGAATTCTTCAAACCCTCTTTTTGAATTTGCCATACCACAAAACCGTCGTCATCTTGTCTAATGATATGAGCTTCTCCATCAGTAATTACTGAATTGTTTTTTACAAATCTGTCAATTGCATCAAATTTTGCAAAAAATTCGTAATCTTTTTCTCGTTTCATTGAAACTTCATTCCCGATTACGTATTCAATTCCGCCATTTGTAAATGATTCATCTCCATCAATATACATAACCGGTCTTTGTGCAAACTTTCCTCCTGACAAGAACTTATATTTAAACCATTTGAACAGAGCACCTTCTCTTCCCAATTGAGCAGGATATCTGTCAATTGCTTCAAATTCTCCATCTTGATTATTATAAGATTTTAAAATTGAAAGCGGAGTTGAACGTTTTGCAGAAATATTATAATTCGCCAAGTTCAAGTTGTCTTCTGCGATTGCTTCTGGGGTTTTGTAACTTTGAGAAACAATATCATTTCCCCAAAGAACATCAAATCCCATATCTTGATGGTATTCTTTGTAATAATTATCCCAAAGCATATATTCTGCAAGAGACGCAAAATAAGGAACTTTGTCTTTCATAGCCTCATTTAGCATTCCTAAAACTCTTCTAGGTGCACGATAGCTAATAGGAGTACCATTTTTCTCAGAAACTTCGTCCACAATGTGGTCAATATGGTCAACTCTAAATCCGTCAAAATTATATTCTTCTTGTAAATTTTTCATATAATCAATAAAGAATTTAATTACATCATTATTGTACTTACCATTTTCTAAGCAAACGAAGTAATAAGGAGTTTGACAATCTAAGTTTGCAAAATTAGTAACATCTTCTCCATTAAATTTGTAATGCTTAAATGTTGGATAAGAAGCTCCTTCGCTCATCTTATCAAATACAGGTACACCGGCAGAACACCAAGCTCCCCCTGGTGCAGGCCACATTCCTTCGCTAATTAATGTTTGAATAATCTCATCTTGATTAGTGATTTCTGATTCAAGCATTTTCTTTCCACGAGAATTTTCTGCAATTTTATTAATAATCATTTTTGCTTTCTTATGTAATCTATCTTGAATAGATTTTTCAAGCATTGATTTTGATAAGAAAATTTTTGTATCTTTAAGCAAATCGTCTATTTCATTAAAAATGTTTTGATAATGTTCAGTTAAATCTCCATAGCTTTCGCCTTTTATAGATTTTTTATAAATTCCGCTGACAATATTTAAATCATCTTCTGAATATTTTTCTTTCAAAGATTCTATAACGCTATCAACATTTTTGATTAATTCATCAATTAATGCATTTATGTCAAACCATCTTGCACATTCAGGAGTTGTAAGTACAATTTTAGAGAATCTCCCTGTTTGTGGAAGAATATCATAAATTACAGGGTGTCCGGCAAGTTGTGTTAATTGAATAAACATTTTAACTTGACCATCTGCGTTCAAGCCTGTTTTTTCTGCAAGAGCTTTATCTTCAAGATTCGGGCTTACACAACTTGCTGTTGGCAAGTATGCACAACCAAATTCACGTGGATGAAACGGAATCAAATACATTGTTGTTCCAAATATATTATTTGATTTATTTCCTGTTGGTAAGATTAAAAGTTGTCTTAACCAATCCATAAATTTGCCACATTCATCGCTATTATTACCATTTCCCAATCCGGCAAGATTAATAAGTTTGATGTTGTGACCTTCTTTTTGAAGCCAACTTGAATTCTTAACGTTATTTCTTGCTAAAGTACTTGCTTTGGAAAACTCAAATTTTCCGTCTTTAAAAACCCCTTCATTTTCCCATTTAGATTCAAGCGCCCACAAAACTTCTGCATCAGAAAGTTCTTCAAGAGCTTTAATATGAGGGTACGGCATATAACCGAATTTTGACATTGTAGATTTTAAGTAATCTTTTCTTTCATCTGAAATTGATTCAAAAGAATGCATTTCTCTTAATTTGGAGTAAAAATTATTCAAAATTTCAGCACTACTCGTCTCTTTTTTAAACAGAAAATTTAACATTTTCTTCTCCTTGTGAATATAAAAATAATTTGTGATTGTTGAATGTATTTTTATTATACAAGGATAATATCATGGTTATATAAATTTTGCAAACTTTTGTTAAAAAATGTAAAAAAGATGGAAAATTCAACTGGCTAAAAATCAATGAACAATTGAATTGTAGAGTTTTAGTTTTGTGAAAATTTTGGCAAAATTTTGTGATTATTTTTTAATTTTTCTCGCAGAATCTCTTTATGTTACAATAAAGAAAATTAAGAATTTTAATCGAAAGGAAATAAACATGTTAAGAGCCGGAATTGTAGGACTTCCAAATGTAGGTAAATCAACTTTATTTAATGCGTTAACAGCAACAAAAAATGCGCAAAGTGCAAACTATCCGTTTTGTACAATTGAACCAAATGTAGGAGTTGTAACCGTTCCGGATGAAAGATTAAAAGTTCTTTCTGATTTGTGTAAATCAAAAGAAATTATTCCAACCGTTATTGAATTTGTTGACATTGCAGGTTTAGTTAAAGGTGCCAGCCAAGGAGAAGGATTAGGCAATCAATTTTTGCACAATATTAGAGAAGTTGATGCAATAATTCAAGTTGTGCGCTGTTTTGATGATGAAAATACAATTCACGTAGCAGGAAAAGTTGATCCGATTAGTGATATTGAAATTATCAATACAGAACTCGCTCTTGCAGATTTAGCTTCTGTGGAAAGACGTATTCAAAGGATTCAAAAACAAGCAAAAGGTGGAGATAAAGAGGCTGTTTTAGAAAACAATGCTCTTTTAAAATTACAAGAACTTTTGGGAGAAGGTAAGTTTATTAACCTATCAGACCATTTTAATGAAGATGAAATTTCTGTAATTAAGCCACTAAACCTAATGTCAGTAAAACCTGTTATTTATTGCGCAAATGTTTCTGAATTTGACTTAAAAGAAGGTAATGATTATACAAAACGAGTTGACGAATACGCAAAATCTCATGGCGCTCAAACAGTTATTATTTGTGCTCGTATTGAAGAAGAACTCGTTGAATTGGGTGAAGACGGTGCAAAAGAATACTTAGAAGAACTTGGGGTTGAAGATAGCGGTATTGATAAAATGATTAAATCTGTATACAGATTGTTGAATCTTATTACATTTATCACAGCTGGAGAAAAAGAAGTTCACGCTTGGACCTGTTCGGCTAATACAAAAGCTCCTCAGGCAGCTGGTGTAATTCATACTGATTTTGAAAAAGGATTTATTCGTGCAGAAGTAACTTCTTATAAAGACTTTGTTGAATGCGGTTCTTATACAGCTTGTAAAGATAAAGGCGTAACACGTTTGGAAGGTAAAGACTATATCGTTCAGGATGGAGATATAGTTCATTTCCGTTTTGCAGTGTAGTGTCTAAGAGTGCTAATAGGTTAAAATATGTAAGTTTTAAATTTCTTTTAGCTGTCTAACCCGTTATTTCTAAGTCGTGCTTCGTTTACAACCCAGCCGTCGGAACGAAAATGGGCATAGTTATTTCTGCCTACGTATTTTCCCGATTGTTTACTACCGGACTTGAGCCAATTATCAAGAATAAACAAGGCTTTTCTTAGTAAATCATATCCATATTTTTCGAGTAATGACCCGTATTGGGTTGGGGTTAAAATTACCAGTTCAATTTCCGGTAATTGAATGCGTATTTCTGAATCTTGCTTTGGTCTTCCGCCTTTTTGTCCATTATATTTGCAAATTAATTTCCGATTCCTAATATTCATAACACTCCTTTTTAGGTGCACCATATCTTCTAACTAATTCAATAACAGTATCTTTCATCCTGCAATGAAACTCGCTATCTGCAAAATAAATTTTATGTAAATTGCATTTTGAACAGTAACACCCTAGTGAATAACAATCAATTGCTGTGGGTGTCCAGTTTTTAGAAACAGTTTCACTACACGATACATTGTATTTATATCCCATAAATCAAACCTCTTCCGCCAAACGTTCTCATTGCCGAGTTAAAATTGTGATAATCGGCGATTGACAGATGTCAAATTATATGCTTAAATATCATATATTGGTTTACATCTTGTAAAGTATTGTATGATATTGTGATACATTTGTCAAGTGTTATTTTTTTAAGAGGGCTAAAATGAAATTAGAAGAACTGTTACCGATAGTTTCACAAAAACTGGGAAATTACGTAAATCAAACACATCTGGCAGAAAGTTTAGGTATAACAAGACAAACTGTTAGTAATAGGATAAAAAATGGCAGTCAGGTTACGGTAAGTGAATTAAAAAAGATTGAAAAATATTTTAATATAGACTTGCTCAATGATGCCGAAACGGCTGATGAAAGATTGGTTAATGTGGATTATTATCCTGATGTTTTTGCCAGTTGTGGTACGGGTAATATTGTGTTTTCAAACGAAAAAATTAAGTTGCCAATTTCTACCATGTTGATTAACGGATTTTCAAGTAAAAAATCATATTCAATAATTAATGCAACAGGAAATAGCATGGCACCCACAATTGATAGTGGAGATAAATTAATTGTTGAACATTGGAAAGGCTCTCAAATTCAAGACAACAATATATATGTATTTTGTTTTAACAATGAGTTTTTTGTAAAACGTTTATCAAAAAATCTTGATGAAATTATTATAAAATCTGATAATCCTGAATATAGAGTTCGGACAATAAACGGTTCAACCGGTGAGGAATTAATTTTGATAGGAAAAATCGTTGGAGTTTTTAAGGCTTTGTAAAAAGTCTCGTTTAAATCTGGGTCGAATGGTTGAATTATTGTAATAAGATTGCAAAGCTCCACTTTTTATGCTAAACTGACGTGTAGGGAAATTCCCGCTTAAAGAGAGAGATGAGGTTGTTCAATGAGCCACGGACATTGGTTGGTTGAGAGAGTTGTATTCGGACAGAATATGACATTTAATATGGATACACTTGTGACAATGTGGGCAGCAATGGCATTTTTACTAATAGTAGCTTTTGTTGCAACCAGAAAGTTGTCCATTTTTCCGACAAAATTACAATTGGTTTTTGAAAGTATTCTTGGTTATTTTGATGGATTGATTTCTGGCATGATACAAGAAGGCGGTCGTAAGCATTTCCCGCTGATTGCATCGTTGTTTCTATTCATTGTAACTGCGAATTTAATGGGACAATTACCTTTAAAAGTTTTTGAACTTAAACAAGGAGAAATTGCATCTCCTACGAATGATATCAATTTGACAGCAGGTCTTGCTGTTATTGTTTTAGTTTATTACGTGGTTGCCGGTATTATAAAGAAAAAACACAAATTTTTATTACATGAAATTTCATTTGTTGGAATTATTTCGATGTTAGTAGAAATTTTAGAGTTGTTTACAAGACCTTTAACACTGGCACTCCGTTTGTTTGGGAATATATTGGCAGGAGAAATCCTCATTACAGCTTTACTGGGGCTTTGTGCTTGGGGTTTGCCGTTGCCGATTATGTTTTTTGAAATATTAGTTGCTTGTGTGCAAGCGTTAGTATTTACAATGCTGACTACGGTATATATAGCAACTGCAGTAAATGAGGAACACTAGGGGGTTGCCCCCTCACCCCAACCCTCTCCCGCTGGGCGAGGGAGTAAGCGGGAGAAGATAAATTAAAGTACAAATAAAATTTACAAATAAGAAGGAGAAAAAAATGGAAGAAGTAAAAACAATTTCTGATTTAGCACAATTAGGTGCAGGTATTGCAATGGGGTTTGGTGCAATCGGTGCCGGACTTGGTATTGGTTTTGCAACAAAAGGGTTGATGGACGCTATTTCAAGACAACCGGAAATTGCTGGTAAAGCAGTTGGGTTCTTCTTGGTTGGTGCTGCGTTAGCCGAAGCTTGTGCTATCTATGCTCTTGTTATTGCTATGAAATTATCTGGCATGATGGGGTAGGCGAAGCCTACTTTTACATTTTGTCGGTTGACACAGGTCGGAACTACAAATTTAAAATTAGGACTACAGGTCAACCTCAAGGTGTGAGTTACGAGTTGGTACAGACTGGTTGATAGTATCAGCGGAGCATAAAGCAAAATCCAAGACAGGTGCTACGCACGTAGGCATTCTTGTCGGTTGACACAGGTCGGAACTACAAATTTAAAATTAGGACTACAGGTCAACCTCAAGGTGTGAGTTACGAGTTGGTACAGACTGGTTGATAGTATCAGCGGAGCGTAAAGCAAAATCCAAGGTAGGTGCTACGCATGTAAGTATTCGGTCGGTTGACATAGGTCAAAAATACTAGTTTTAAATAAGACGAAAGGTCAACCTCGAAGTGTAAACTATCAACTTGTGTGAACCAGATGGTAGTCTGTTCCAAAGGAACACTTGGAATAGAGTGGTAGGTCGGATTTACCAATCCGACAACAATAACTAGTAAGGTTAAAAAAATGGAATTCAATGCTACTTTTTTAGCAACAATTATATCTTTTATAGTATTCGTATTTTTGATGAACAAGATTTTGTATGCGCCTGTTCTTTCAATTATGGAGGAACGTAAGAATTTTGTTGATGGCAATTACAAATCAGCAGAAGACAATAATACAAAATCAAAAGAGCTTGCAGAAGAAAAAGAAGAAAAGCTTTTGGAAGCAAAAGAAGATGCAAAAAATAAATACAATGAAACTTTAGATGGTTATAAGACTCAAAAAGCAGAATTTGTTGCGGAGGCTCAAAAAACTGCGAAAGATGAGTTGGAACAATCTAAAATTGAACTGGAAAATGTTTCAAATGAGGTCAAGAATTCTTTGAAAGGTTCAATGACAGATTTAGCAAATGATATTGTTGAAAAAGTTATTGGATATCGTTCAGAAGTTCAAGGTTTTGATGATGAAGTTGTAAACAAGGTTTTATGGGAAAAATAGACAATGGAAAACTTTAATATGTTTATAGATTATATTGCAAGGACGAATTTATTTAATTTCGTTATATTTTTGTCTATTATTATTTTTCTTATTAAGAAAATCAATGTTGTATCAAAGCTTGAAAGTGCTCAAAGTGAAGTAAAAGATACTATTAATGAATCTGAATTAGTGAAAGTTCAATCTGAAGAAAATTTGAGAACAATGGAAGATTCTATGGCTCATATAGAAGAAGAAATTGATGCTCTTATTGAAAAATCAGAAGAAACGGCACAGCTTGTTGGAGAAAAAATTATTCAGGATGGACAAAATGCAGTTCTTGTGATTAAGGAAAATGCAGGAAAGGCTTTGGAAAATAGCCGTATGATTTTGAGAAATGAACTTTTGAAAAGAGCCTCTTTGGCATCTGTTGAGGTTGCTAAAAATCATATTGTAAATGAACTTAGCTGGAATCAAGGATTGCATGATAAACTTATTGATGAAAGTATTGATTCATTGGAAGGGATAGGGCAATAATAATGGCAGGAGTTAAAGATAAAAATTGCGAATTGATTGCAAAAAGATGGGCTCTTGCATTAATGCAACTCGCTCAAGAAGATGAAAATATTTCAAAAGAAGATATTTTGGATGATTTAAAAGAAATTTCTGAAACAATTGATTCTTCAGAAGAATTGTCAAACGTAATTAATAATCCGTCTATTTCTACAGAAGAAAAACAAGTTGTTTTGTGTAAACTTTTTCAAAATTCAATAATGCCAATTGTGTATAACTTTTTGTTTACATTAAATTTGAGAAAAAGAGTTTCTATTATTTCTGAAATTGCGCTTGAATTTGGAAAAGAGCTTGAGAGAATTAAAAATATTGCACATGTAAGTGTAACATCGGCAATTGAGCTAAATGATGAGCGAAAATCTCAAATTAAAGCAAAGATTGCAGAAAAACTCAACAAAGATGTTGTTGTTGAGTGGGGTGTTGATAAAGATATTATTGCGGGGCTGATTTTCAATATTGATGAATTAATTGTTGATAACAGTATTCGCCATAAATTAGAAGATTTGAGTAAAACAATTGTGAAAGGATAAAAAATGGCAGTAATAAATCCTGATGAAATTAGTTCAATATTAAAAGAGAACATTAGAAATTACGAAGCAAAAGCGGAAGTTTCTAATGTTGGTAGCGTTCTTGAAGTTGGGGACGGTATTTGCCGTATCTATGGTTTGAGAAATGTTATGTCAAATGAACTTGTTGAATTTGAAGATGGTAAAGGTACATTAGGTATTACATTAAACCTCGAAGAAGATAATGTTGGGGTTGTAATTCTTGGTGAATACACTCATATTAAGGAAGGTATGACCGTTAAAACAACAGGCAGAATCGCTTCTGTTCCTGTAGGTGATGCTCTTATTGGTCGTATCGTAAACCCAACAGGACGTCCAATTGACGGAAAAGGTGAAATTGTCACAGATAAAGTTCGTCCGATTGAAAGAGTTGCTCCGGGGATTGTTGCCAGAAAATCCGTACATCAACCTTTGCAAACAGGTTTGACTGCGATTGACGCTTTGACTCCAATTGGAAGAGGTCAACGTGAGTTGATTATTGGTGATAGACAAACCGGTAAAACAGCGATTGCAATTGATACAATTTTGAACCAAAAAGGCGGAGATGTAATTTGTATCTATGTTGCAGTTGGTCAAAAAGCATCAACAGTTGCACAATTAGCTAAAACTCTTGAAAAACATGGTGCAATGGAATATTCAATAATTGTTTCTGCTACTGCTAATGAACCGGCACCGTTGCAATATATTGCACCATTTGCAGGTGTTGCTATTGCAGAAGAATTTATGGAACAAGGTAAACACGTTTTAATTATATATGATGATTTGACTAAACACGCTCAAGCTTATCGTGCGATGTCATTACTTCTTAAAAGACCACCAGGACGTGAAGCTTACCCTGGAGATGTTTTCTATCTTCACTCAAGACTTTTGGAGCGTGCGGTTAAATTGTCTGATGAATTGGGTGGCGGAAGTATTACAGCACTTCCAATTATTGAAACTCAAGCAGGCGACGTTTCAGCGTATATTCCGACTAACGTAATTTCTATTACAGATGGTCAAATATTCTTGGAAACAGGTTTGTTTAACTCTGGGGTAAGACCGGCAATCAATGCAGGTTTGTCAGTTTCTCGTGTAGGTGGAGCTGCTCAAACAAAAGGTATTAAGCAAGTTGGCGGACAACTTCGTCTTGATTTGGCTCAATTTAGAGAATTGGAAGCCTTTGCTCAATTTGCATCGGATTTGGATGCTGCGACTAAGAAACAACTTTTAAGAGGTCAAAAATTGACAGAAGTTCTTAAGCAGCCTCAATATAGACCTTTAACCGTAGCTCAACAAGTTACAATCTTGTTTGCGGCTAATGAAGGTTTTATGGATGAAGTTGATAATAAGAAAATTCAAGATTTTAAAGCCGGTTGGTTTGAACATTTTGAAGCTTCAATGCCAGAGTTGAATAATAGATTAAATGATGGCGATAAATTGTCTGATGAAGATAAAGTTGCGTTGAGAATAGAACTTGAAAATTATGTAAAAAGTATGTAGTGATTTTAAAATCACTACATACTGCATTTGCAATTCCTAAATATGTAATATGAACGAACTTATACAGGTAAAAAACTTAATATATGAAATTAGAGGGTACAAGGTTATGTTAGATAGTGACCTTGCAAACTTGTATGAAATAAAAACAAAAGTTTTAAATCAGGCCGTAAAACGTAATATTTTAAGATTTCCTTCTAATTTTATGTTTCAATTGAGCACTGAAGAAGTTGAATCTTTGAGGTCACAAATTGCGACCTCAAAAAAAGGACGTGGTGGAAGACGAACATTACCTTACGTTTTTACGGAGCAAGGAGTTGCAATGCTTTCAAGTGTTTTGAATAGTGAAAAGGCTATTCAAATAAATATTCAGATTATGAATACTTTTGTGCACATGAGACAATGGGCAATCGAAAACAAAGATTTAGCAAAACGAATTGCTGAATTGGAAAATTATTTTATTGAACATTGCAAAGATAATAAAACTGATATGAGAGAAATCTATGAAGCAATTGACTTGCTGATGGATAGGACAAAACCGGCTAAAATCGGGTTTATGACAGAAACAAAATGAAAGGCAGCGAGTAAGTTTCATTTGGTCACTTGATCACTTAGTCACTTAGTCACTGAAAAGAAAATGCCAAACTTAAAAGACATTAAAAGCAGAATATCAAGTGTTCAGAACACTAAAAAAATAACAAAAGCAATGAAGATGGTTGCAGCAGCAAAGGTTAAGAAAGCTGAAAATACAGTAAAAGCATCCAGACCATTTTCTGATGAATTGTTGCATTTATTCAGAAAAATGCTTGCAACAGTTGGCGAACTTTCTACCTCCGGCTTGAAAGTAGAACGAGGTTTGGACAATTATCCTGAATTACTTACCAGAAGAGAAGTTAAATCAGAGGGCTTGCTTGTAATTACGTCGAACAAAGGTTTAGCAGGTGCTTATAATGCTAATATTATTAAAACTACATTAAAACGAATCAAAGATAATACTGAAAATGGTATTTTTACAGTAATTTATCCTGTTGGGCAAAAAGCGGTTTCAGCATTTAGACATAAGAGTGGTAATTTTGAAGTTAGAGACGGTTATATTGGAGTTGCAAATGAACCAACTGCAACAGGTGCTAATTTAATTGCAGAAGATATTGCTAATGACTATGTAGCTCATAAAATTGATAAAATTGATATTATAACAACCCACTTTAATAATATGATGTCATACAATATTGTGAAATGGGAAGTTTTACCTGTAGAAGTTGATAAGGTCGAATCTCATGAATTAGATCCTGTGATGGAATTTGAACCATCAGCCAGTGGGGTTTTGCAACAGTTAGTTCCGATGTTTATAACAAATTCAATATATCAAGCATTGCTTGAAGCAAATGCGAGTGAATTAGCATCTCGTATGACTGCAATGTCAGCCGCTTCAAATAATGCGGAAGAAATGATTACAACACTTACAATTGATTATAACAAGGCTCGTCAAGCTGCAATTACTCAAGAACTTGTTGAAATCGTTTCAGGGGCATCTGCAATTTAAAAAGAGTGAATATTATTTTATCTAAAATTACAGTGGAAAAGTTATTGTTTGTATTTTTCCATGAGTTTTCTTAGTCTTTTATATTCTTTACCCCATTTTTGCATAGATTCAATTACCGGACGAAGTGTGTATCCAATATCAGTTAAGTAATATTCTACTTTTGGCGGAAGTACGTCATATTCCTCTCTAATAATCAATCCGTCTTCTTCCATTTCTTTCAAGCATGAAGTTAGAACTTTTGCTGTACATCCCAGATTTTTTTTAAGTTCAACAAAGCGCATTTCTTTTTTGAGAAGTTCTTTAACAACAAGAATCTTCCATTTTGCGCCAACAAGCTGTAGAACAACACTTACAGGATTTACAGATAAATCTTTGTATTCCATATTTACCTATTTATCTTCTTTATTTTTTTCAGCAGAACCCCAGAGTTCTACTAATTTATCTTTAATTCCATATCTACCAAACCATTTTAAAACAAGCCGTTCTTCATAACCTAAACCACCATTGGCTTTTGTAAATCCGTTTAGCATATATGTGGCTTCAGATATAGAAATTCTGATTGTAACGTGTGGTATTGGATTTTTACTTGGATTCATTATAATTTTAATGTTATTATACTTTGCATTATTAATACTACCTCTGTTGTGGGCATCTGATTGTTCTTGTATAATAAATGTTTTCAAATTATCTTCTAAGTCTTTAAGTGTTGTCATTTTATTAATCTTTCTTTACTCTATTCTTAATTGTTTAAACTATGTATTGGAGCCGGAATATGTCCACCTCTATTTACAAAATTTGCAGATGATAAAGAATTAACTTTCATAATTGGAGCTTCGCCTAAAAGTCCACCAAATACTACTTTATCTCCGACATTTTTATTTGGAGCCGGAATAATTCTTACTGCAGTTGTTTTTTTATTTATCATACCAATTGCCATTTCATCCGCTATGATTCCGGCAATTGTTGTTGCTGGAGTATTTCCGGAAATTGCAATCATATCAAGCCCAACAGAGCAAACACAAGTCATAGCTTCCAATTTATCAAATGTTAAGTGTCCTAATGTTGCAGCTTCAATCATCTCAGCGTCTTCTGAAACAGGAATAAAAGCACCTGAAAGTCCTCCAACGTATGAGCTTGCCATAATTCCACCTTTTTTTACGCAATCATTAAGCATTGCTAATGCAGCAGTTGTACCGTGTGCACCAACATGTTCTAATCCCATTGCTTGAAAAATTTGTGCAACACTGTCACCTACAGCTGGAGTTGGAGCTAAAGACAAATCAATAATTCCAAAAGGAATATTTAATTTTTTAGCCATTCTTCTTCCGACCAGTTCACCGGTGGAAGTTATTTTATAAGCAGTTTGTTTGATTTTATTTGCAAGAACTCCGAAATCAGCAGTTTTATCAAGGCTTGCTATTGCAGCTCTTACAACCCCAGGTCCTGATACACCAATATTAAGAGCGCATTCCGGTTCTCCATATCCGCAAAAAGCTCCTGCCATGAATGGATTATCATTCACGGAATTACAAAATACAACCAGTTTTGCTGCTCCAAGTCCGTCTTTATCAGCTGTAAGCTCTGCGGATTGCTTGATGATTTCAGACATTTTTAAAACCGCATCCATATTAATTCCGGCTTTTGAAGTCGCAACATTAACAGAAGAACAAAGTCTATTAGTTGAAGCTAATGCTTCCGGAATGGATTCTATCAGTGCCAAATCTCCTGATGTATAGCCTTTTTCTACAAGAGCAGAATACCCTCCAATAAAATCGATTCCAAGTTCCAAAGCTGATTTATCCAGCGTTTTTGCTATTTTTATATAATCTTTTTCTTTACAGCTTTCACCGATTAGAGAAATCGGAGTAACCGCAATGCGTTTATTTACAATTGGAATTGAATAATCATTTTCAATTTCATTAGCTGATTTGACAAGTTTTTTAGCATATTTATCCAATTTGAATTGGATTTTGTCACAAACAGTATTAATGTTTTCTGAAATGCAGTCACGAAGACTGATTGATAAGGTTACTGTCCTAATATCAAAGTTTTGTAACTTTATCATGTTAATTGTTTCAAGTATTAAGTTTTCATCAAATATAGTCATAGTTACTTTAGTATACCATGTTTTCTTTTTTTGTGTATCATTGTAAAATAAAATTTATATTGGAGGTATGACATGCTTGTAGTAATGAACACAAATGCAACCGAACAGGATATTAACAGAGTTATTCTTTTCGTTGAAAGTAAAGGCTTTGAAGCTCGTTTGTGCAGAGGAGAAACAAAATCTGTTGTTGCTGCTGTTGGAAGTAAAGAAGTTGATAAGCGTGATATTGAATTACTTTCAGGTGTTCATGAAGTTATTAAACTTACTACAAGTTACAAGTTAACATCTCGTTCTTTTCAGCACGAAGACACTGTTGTTGAAGTAAATGGGGTTAAATTCGGAGATAAATATACGGGTTTAATAGCAGGACCGTGTGCAGTTGAGTCTTATAATCAAATGGATGAAACAGCACAGGAACTTTCTGAGTCTAATGTAAAAATTCTTCGTGGTGGAGCTTTTAAACCGAGAACAAGTCCTTATGCTTTTCAAGGAATGGGAGAAGAAGGTTTAAAGATTTTGAGAAGTGTTGCTGATAATCATAATATGGCAGTTACTTCTGAAATTATGGATGTTTCTCAATTAGATTTATTTATGAAGTATGTTGATATTTTGCAAGTTGGTGCAAGAAATATGCAAAACTTCAACCTATTAAAAGAACTTGGAAAAATTCATAAACCGGTTGTTTTAAAACGAGGCTTGTCATCTACTTTTGAAGAGTGGTTAATGTCTGCTGAGTATATTATGGCAGGTGGTAACGGACATATTATACTTTGTGAACGAGGTATTCGAACTTTTGAAAGTTATACAAGAAATACTCTTGACTTGTCTGCAATTCCTGTAATCAAAAAATTAAGCCATTTGCCAATTATAGTAGACCCATCTCATGGTACGGGTTTGCGTGATAAAGTCGAACCAATGTCACGTGCTGCAATTGCAGCAGGGTGTGATGGCTTGATTATTGAAGTTCATAGTCATCCAGAAAATGCTATGTGTGATGGTGCACAATCTCTCTATCCTTGGCAATATGATTTGTTGTATAAACAAATTAAACAAATTGCACCGATTGTTGGGAAAGAAATTGTGTAAAATAGCAAATAAAATATTTACAAGTTTTAATTAAATTGAGATGAATATTACCAGTAAATTAATAGATAATACAAATTTTCAATGTTTAACGAAACCGCAAATGTTGCAATGGAAAGTGGTAAATGGAATTTCGAGTTATACAAATGCAGCATATAAGGGTTTTACTGGGGTGAAAATGTTAAATTTTCCAACTACAAAATTATTAAGAGAACTGGCTTATCCTGATATTACAGATAATTTGCACGAATTTGAATCGGAAATTTTACAAGAATTAAAAACATGTAGAAACAGTACTTTTGGTTATATTAAGGCTTTGTGGCGAATGTGTCAAAACTTTGGAACCGGAGCTCCTTGGGATACAAAATTTTTACCTGAATTTCCGGGAAGAAATAAAGATGGAGAAAAACAATATGCACGGTATAAAGGTGAGATTCTTTCTGCAAATGATGTATCAAATATAGTTTGGGGGCATGCTTGTAAATTTATGGGGATTCCTGCTATCTTGGCACAAATTATTGCAAAATTAGATGCTGCCGGTATACTTGAACCTTTTTCAAAGGGAAAATTTCCAACATTGGAATTATTAAAAAACAGAGATACAAAATCTGACCAAAAAGCGATGATAAAAGGAATTAGAGAATTTAACATAAGAAATTATGTATTAAAATAACTAAATATTTATGGTATATTATTGGTGAGTTTGTTACTTTGAAATTCGAATAATATAGGTATTATGCCGACGTGGTACTCTGCCGGAGGTAAACGATTAAGTATCGTTTACCGAGAGGGTTCGCCTTGAGGGAACATCCGCCACGGAGTGCATAGAAAAAAATAGAACATTTAAAACAATGAATAAGTAGTTATACAAAAACGCCGACGTGGTGGAATGGTAGACACGTACGTTTCAGGTGCGTATGGAGCAATCTGTGCGGGTTCAAGTCCCGCCGTCGGCAGATATTGATATGGGTGAAAAATTCGTAAAAGGGACGCAGAACCACAATGCGAAGCATTTCACGGGTTCAGCGGATTTGCGTACGTATTGAGCGAAGTGAGTGGATAAATTCTATCTAAGAGTGGAAAGGGTTTATTAGAACGAAGCGAAATTCGGATTGCGAGGAAATTGAGCAAACTTGAACCAGCGGTTCAATTGCGAAACTTTCCGAGCATGGAGCAAATCCAAGACAGTCCCGCCGTCGGCAGATATTGATATGGGTGAAAAATTCGTAAAGGGGACGCAGAACCCCAATGCGAAGCATTTCACGGGTTCAGCGGATTTGCGTACGTATTGAGCGAAGTGAGTGGATAAATTCTATCTAAGAGTGGAAAGGGTTTATTAGAACGAAGCGAAATTCGGATTGCGAGGAAATTGAGCAAACTTGAACCAGCGGTTCAATTGCGAAACTTTCCGAGCATGGAGTAAATCCAAGACAGTCCCGCCGTCGGCACCATTGTATAAAAATTAGAGGGATATTATGTGTGTAAATTTTTCTGTAAATCCTATTAATTTTAAAGCAGGTAAAGTCCATTTGTTTAGTGATTTTGATGGAACATATTTCCCTGTGAAACAAAGTGATGTAAAAAAAGATATTAACAACCAAAAATTGCTTGATTATGCACAAAAAATGGACAAATTTTTTAAATCAACTAAACAAGGTTTAGATTTCCATATCACAACGGGACGGGATTTTGTGTCATATAAAGAGGTTTCTGAACTTTTAAAGTCAAAGAAAATACCATTAACATTACCTCAAAGTTTTATTACAGATAATGGATGGAAAGAATATTGTATAAAGAATAATTCAGAGGAGTTTTATAAAAATGGGGAATTTCCTTACGATGAAAATGTGTTTTCAGTACGACCTCATAGTGGAGAAAAAAGTAAAGCATACCATCCCAAAGTAATTCTTGATAATACAAAGACAAATTCTGATTTGATAATAGTTGCAGGAAATCATGGTAATGACAAGGAGATGTTGAATCCTTTAAAATATTTGGATTTAAAAAAATATGAGCAAAAATCTCAAAACAAATATTTTTTCAAAAAAGATATGAATGAAAAACTTCTTGATTTAAAAGCTATTTATGATGGTGTAAATACAGAACGCATTAACAATTTACGCAAAGAATTCAAAGAAAACGGACTGCTAAAGGAAATTGAAGAACTTCCTATTTATAGTATTATTGTGAAAAATCCGAAGAAAAATCTTACGGAAGATTTAAAACTATTACTTGAAACTTTTCATTCGACAGGAAAAGTCATTGAAGTTGAAAGGGGTAAACTGGATGATGGAATTAAAACTTCAGTGAAAAAATATGCAGAATTTTCATCAAAATTCAAAGCCGGAATGACTGAAAAATTCCGCAAAATTGTTGGTGTTTCTAAGACTTTTAATAAAAGATGGATTGTTTATTCAGGAATTGGTATTGGAGCATTTGCCATAGGAGGTTTTTGTTGGTTTAATCGAACAAAAACCGCTAAAGCAAAAACAGAGTACTAATATTTTTGTTTAAAACGAGTAAGTAATCTTGAAATAATTTCTTGAGCGTAAGTCATTTTCAATACAAGATTCAACATTACATAAACAATTGCGCAAATTCCACTGATAAATAAGATTTTAACTCCTTCAAACTCGTATTTAGGAAGTTCAATTGTATCAAACCAATTGCCAACTATAATACAGCAAGTAATTGTTATAATTCCTGCAAGAATCATTTTTGCAAAGTTTATAAAAAGTTCTTTATATGCAAGCTTTATTTTTTTATGAATTAATACTCCAAGCATAATTGCATTAAACAATGTTACAAAAGATGTTGAAAGTGTAATTCCTGCAATTCCCATGTTAAGTTGCAGTATCAAAAAGTAATTGAGAAATGCTTTCAATGCAATGGATGACATTGCAATAATGAAAGGGGTTTTGGAGTCATTAAATGCATAGTATACTCTTGTTATAGAATCTCTAAAAACATAAGGTAAAATTGAGAATGATAAAAAGCAAAGAGCTTCTGTTACCATTATTACAGCATCTGAATTAAATGCTCCACGTTCAAACACAAGAGATATTCCATCTTTTGCAAGTGTTAAAATCATTATAATAATAGGAACCGCTACGAAAAATAATGTTCCGACTCCTTTATTAAAATAATTCCTGATTTCATCAAATTTAGAAACCCCTTCTCCCGCTAAACGTGAAAAAATTGGGAATAACGGAACTAAAAATGCTGTAACTAAGATTCCTACCGGAAATTGAAAAATTCTATTTGCAAAAACTACAGAGGTCCAAGCTCCTTCTTTTAAGTTCGAAGCAAAAAACATATCAATATAAATTGTAATCTGTCCCATTGTGGAGCTTAAAATTGCAGGGAATAAAAGTTCCATAATATTTTTGAATTGAGGATTATTTACTATTTCAAAGTTAGGTTTGATTCTATAACCGATTTTTCTTAATGCAGGAAATTGTAATAATAACTGGCAAAATGCGCCAACTGTCGTTGCAACAGCCAGAACAATTCCTGATTTATCGTTATTAGCAAACGTTATAGCCAAAATTACAACTAATGACAGCACAATTGGTGATAGATTTGGAAGGATGAATTTGTTATAAGTTACCAAAAGTCCATAGTAAATCCCAATAATTCCTCCAACTAATATAATTGGTGACATTATTCTGAAATGTTGTGTTGCAAGATTTATTAATTCTGGAGAGCCTGCTGAAATTATTAATCCCATAATTTTATCAGCAAAAATATATCCTAACACTGCTAAAACTGCAAAAAATAAAAAGGTTACTGTTAAAAACGTATTGTAAAGCTTGTTTACAACCTCATTCGGCTTTGAATGCAAGTCAGGAATTAGTTTTGAAAAAACAGCAACAGTTGCACTATGAAAAGGACCACCTACTCCGCCAAGAATAATAATTGCAAGAGAAGGAATTTGAAGAGCATAAAAATAAGCATCTGAAACTTGAGTTGCACCATAAAAATTAGCAACAACCATATCTCGAGCAAAACCAATAAATTTGCTGGCTATTGTTACAAGCGCAATCATCCAAGCTGCTTTCAAAACCCCAACCGATTCGTTTTTAATCGTTGTCGTCATTCAAATTTTCCTCGTTATTCTTTTTATCCGAATATTTTTCAACTAATTCAACATACATTTTTAAAGGACAAACTGACGGATAATAAATTATTGTATTTGCTCCATCTTCAATATATCGTGAAATATCAATTTTTGTTTCTTTTTGGAAGAAACTTTTATTTATTGCAAAGTCCTGTTTTTTGCCGTTAATTTCTACCGTAATTTTAGGAACAATTTGTCCAACTACGACAATTTGAGCTCTTCCTACAGGTGCCCAGAAGGTCTGCTTGATGCTTTCATCTCGAACTTCAATAGGTTTAGTTCCAAGTGAAATTCCGGTGTAATAGTGTCTTAAAATGTTGTAATAAGGCTGATGCATTTTTGTAGCCATATAACCGGCGCCAAATTGGCTCATTCCGACACCATGTCCGAATCCACCACCGTAAACAGTTATGTCTACAACATTTCCATAAGAATCCAAAGCTTTTTCAAACACTATATTGGCACTAGGTAAAGAAATTCCGTCTTTTTGGAAGGTTCTTCTAATAACCAGTTCTTTAGAAATTCGGTAACAACCCTTTGTTGTCATCAAATCCAGTTCAATAACTTTTCCGGAAGCACCACGTTTCATAACTTTAATATCTTTAATTCTTCCTAAATCATCGCCTTCTTTAAAGATTGGACTTACAAAACCTGTTTTTGATTGTGCAATTAGAGTTTTTTTCAAAACATTTTCTAATTCACCTACAGCCCAAGTCTTTTGCCATCTGTAATATGGAGAATCTATATCATAAGAAGGAACTTTTGATTTATAAAATTCTTTTGCTTTTTCTTCGTCATCAAGCGGACTAAAGTCTTCTTTGTCAGGTACAGCTACTAAATAAGGCTTGCTTATTGATGGAAATGCTTTTGTTGTCGGGTCTGAAAATGCATAAGCATAACTTTCTGTATATCCGCCTGCAGTGGAACTGTACAAGGTCAAAATCATTTCATTGTCATAAAGAGCAACAACTCCATCTGTTTCCATAACAGCACGAGTTGCAAGGTCAGATTCTGTATTTGCGCCAAAATAAACTTGGCTGGAAACACTGTCAACGACATTAAATTCTTTATATGCTTGAGTTCTTGGAGTTAAAACGTAATTTCTTGCAGCAACAGTTTGAGCCTTTAGAGCTTCTAAACCAAATCTTACAGGCATTTCATTAGGAACAACCCCTTTTAAATATTCTTGAATTTCAACTAAGTTTACAACATAAAACCCTGTATGGTCAGGCTTTTGGACAACTTCGAACGCTCCATGATATATAGCAGGCTGGCCTTTTCTTTTCAAATCACGAATACCGATTAATCCGGAAGGAGAAACAACTACAAAATCTCTTAAGGTTGCTGTGTTTGAATCAACTGTAACTTCAAGTCCGGAAAGTGAGTTTTTAACAATAATATCTGTGTTAGCAGGAACATTTAAAATCATTCTTCGAGTTTGTTTATCACAAATTGTAGATTCAGAAGTCGCATAGAGTTTAATATCTTGTTTCAAAACATTTTGAAACTTGTTATCTGTAATTCCAACTCGCACCAAATCAGCAACTTCTGTTGCAAAAACGGGTGTGCATAACATCAAAAGAAATATTATTAGTTTAACTATTTTACTTCCCAAGTTGTACCTTCTTTTGAATCTTTTAATACAATTCCAACATTATCAAGAGCTACACGAATTTTGTCTGCAACATCCCAGTTTTTAGCTTCACGTGCTGATTTTCTCTTTTCGATAATTTCATCCATTGACGAGAATGTTTCACCTAATTCTGCACTAATTTTCAATAATTTTTCCGCTAATTCATCTTCTGAAAGCTTAGCTTTTTCAAAAGTAAAGCCAAGAGTTGTTGCTAATTTATAAAGTAGTGTAAATGCGTAATCAACTCCTTTGTTTGCTTTGTTAGTTAAATCAAAAAGAACTGCAAGTGCTTTTGATGTATTCAAATCGTCATCCATTGCATTTATGAATTCTTTGTATTCATCAAATTGTGTTAAATCCAGTGATTCATCAATCTTAGTTTGTTTTGCATTAAGCATTCTTTTAACACCATTTGCAGCTGCTTGAAGTGCTTCATCAGAAAACTCAACAGGCATTCTGTAATGGTTAGTAAGAATAAAGAAACGAATTGTATTAGCATCATAAGTTTTAAGCAAATCATCAATTGTTAAAAAGTTGCCTAAAGATTTTGACATTTTTTCTTTATTAATAGTTACAAACCCATTGTGAAGCCAATAATTTACAAACTTACATCCGTTTGCGCATTCAGATTGTGCAATTTCGTTTTCATGGTGTGGGAAAATTAAATCTGCGCCACCGGCATGAATGTCAATGGTTTTACCCAAATGTTTTCTGCTCATTGCAGAACATTCAATATGCCACCCAGGACGACCAACTCCCCAAGGGGAATTGTATCCGAATTTAGGGTCCTTTTTCCACAATGCAAAATCAAGAGGATCTTCTTTTTGGTCGCCAACTTCAATTCTTGCACCGCTTTCAAGTTGGTCAATCGGTTGTTTTGAAAGATATCCGTATTTATCGAATTTTTTAACACGGAAATATACATCTCCGTTTGACTCATAGGCATAACCGTTTTTAATTAAATCTTTATTAATTGCAATCATTTCTCCGAGAGTTTTTGTTGCAAAAGGTTCAATGTCAGGTTTTAAGTTATTCAAAGCTTTCATACTTTCTGAAAACTTGTTGTACCAATATGTTGAAACTTCTTCCGGTGTTTTACCTTCTGTTTCAGCTTTTTTAAGAATTTTATCGTCAACATCGGTTACATTTCTACAATAAGTTACATCATAACCTTTAAATTTTAAATATCTGTATAAAACATCCCAAGTTATGTAACATCTTGCATGTCCTAAATGTGCGTTATCATAGACTGTTGGACCACAAACATACATTTTAACTTTGTTTGGTTCAATAGTTTCAAATTGTTCAATCTGATTCGTGTAAGAATTATGTAATCTCATGTTCACTCCCTTAAATATTGATAGTCGGTAGTTTTATTTTAAAACAAACAGGGAGAAATGTATAGTAATACTCTTAGAATTTGTACACTGTTGTCCATGATAAATTTTATTGGTACAAATATACAAATAAACCTGTCATCCTGAAAGCGTAGAAAATAAGGATGTAAATCCGTAATTTTCAAGCTGTTCAGGATCTGACTAGAACATAAGTATCATGCCAAGTTGGTAAGATCCTGAAATACGCCTTATTTATTATCTAAGCCACAAATACAATGTCTAATTTTGTCGGCTATTCAGGATGACAATATAATTTATTTCCTTATTTTCAATTTCTCTTAACTAGTGCCCTTTTTTCTTAATTCTTACACCTTCAACTTCGTGAACATCTTCTGTTACTATAAATGCCCTTGGGTCAACGGTATGCACAACTTCTTTTAGTTTTGGCATGTCAAATTTATTTACAACACAAAATGTCAAAATCT
The DNA here is from genome assembly GCA_964531425.1 of uncultured Vampirovibrio sp. GTDB lineage: Bacteria > Cyanobacteriota > Vampirovibrionia > Gastranaerophilales > Gastranaerophilaceae > CAG-196. The sequence goes on from CAZHEI010000003.1 coordinate 44,920, forward strand.
TTTCTTGTTTAGAATATCCACCTTTTGTTCTTATATAAGTTACACTAATATCAAGTTCTTTCATGATAGAATCGCCGATTTCTTCCCAGAATTCAGAAACAATTCTTACTGATTTTGCCTTGTCTAACCCTTCTAATACTGTATCAATAACTTTTGAAGCGACATAATATGTCAAAATAGAATACAGTGCTCTATCCCAGCCGAATAAGAATCCTGCTGCTCCATAAACAAAGAGGTTCATACCCATTAACAATTCACCGACAGAAACTATTTTAATCTTCTTTGAAATCATTATAGAAAGCATTTCTGTGCCATCAAGAGAGGCGTTGTTTCTTAGTATCAGACCGACACCTAAACCAAGCAAAATCCCGCCAAAAACGGTTGCAAGTAATAAATCTCCCGTTACGGGTTTAAGATTTACAACAAGGTTTGTTGCAACTGAAAGCATTGCAGTAGCTATAAAAGTATTGATGACAAATTTTCTGCCAAGAGTTTTGTATGCCAACAATAAAAATGGAATGTTTATGCAAAAAATCAAAAGACCAAGATTTAATTTGGTAACATAAGAAACCATCATGGAAATACCGATAACACCACCGTCAATGATTTTATTCGGTAATAAAAACATTTCTAAGGCTACAGCAACAATAAATGTACCCAATAACCAGCATAACGCCTTTTTCAAATAATCAATAAAAATTTCTTTTTTTGTTTTAACTTTAATTTCCGGCTTTTTTTTCTTTGAAAAAAACATTAAATCCTACTTTCCACGTAACTTATCAAAAATATTTTTGTGTTTAACTTCATCTTCTTGAGGTTTTATACCCAAAATTGACTCTAAATCAGCTTTTAAGGTTGTTAAATCTTCGTATTTTTTAAGCATTCCGTCCATGCAAATAGATACATCTCCGGTTTCCTCTGAAACAACAAGACAAGCTGCATCAGACACTTCGGACATTCCTAATGCCGCTCTGTGACGAGTGCCGTATTTCCAGCTTAGTTTAGGGTCTTCTGTTAATGGTAAAAGAACTCCTGCTGATTGAATTTTGTTTCCTTCAATAACCATTGCGCCATCGTGTAGCGGTGTATTTGGATGAAAAATGGTCAAAATCAATTCAGTTGAAATCTTTGCATCTATAACGGTTCCGACTTCTGAATATGCCATTGAACTCATCGCTTTTTTAAAAACTATCAAAGCTCCGGTTTTTGTTTTTGTAAGATATTTAACTGCTTCAATGATTTCTTTTATAATATCAATGTCATTTTCTCCGGCTTCTTTATAACTTCCGCCTGTAAAAAATGTACGTTTTATAAATCCGGGTTGACCAAGATAACCCAAAAAGCGTCTTAATTCCGGTTGAAAAATTACAATCAAACTCAATGCAATAAGTGTTACAAGAGATTTGAAGAATACACCGATTATTTTTAGGTCAATTAAAATCAAGATTTCGCTAAAAATCCAAGCAAAAACTAAGAAAAATAAACCTTTGACCAGTTTTTCAGACTGAGTATTTCTAATGAATTTTTTATAAAATATAAACAGAATAGCTCCGATAAATAAAATTTCCAAAATATTTACCCAGCTAAAACTTTCCTGAATCGGACTCAAAATACTGTGAATAAATGCTAAAAAACCATCAAACATTATTTTTTCAACCTATTGGGAATAACTTCTCTTGCCACTAAATCCTCTAAGGACTCTCTACTTACTATCATATCAGATTGTCCGGATTTTACAAGTACCATTGCAGGTTTTTCTACTCGATTATAATTAGAGCTCATTGAATAATTATAAGCTCCTGTATTATAAACGCAAAGGATATCTCCGGCTACAAGTTTTGGAAGTTCAATATTTTCTATTAAGATATCTCCGCTTTCACAATATCTGCCTGCAATTGTAACATTTTCCATCGAAATTCCATCTTTCCGGTTGCAAACTTCTGCTGCATATAGAGCTTGATACATTGCCGGACGTGGATTATCAGCCATTCCTCCATCAACTGCAACGTATTTCCTGCCATTTGGAACTTGTTTTGAACTACCTACGGTGTACAAAGTTACTCCGGATGTAGAAATAATACTTCTTCCGGGTTCAATGTATATTGTGAGTTTTTCAGCGTATTCACACATTGCATTCCCAATTGCATCAGCTAACTCATTTACAGATGGCGGATTATCCAAATCAGTATATTTTACACCTAAACCTCCGCCAATATTTAGTTCAGAAAGTTCCACATTGAATTTGTTATTAATACGAACTAATTCTTGAACTAAAATTTTTACTTCGTCTGTATAACTTTGGAGTTCAAAAATTTGAGAGCCTATATGTGCATGAAGTCCTTTTAAATTAATGTTTTTATACTCGGTTTGTATAAGATTAATAATTTCATCGATTTGAGTTAAATCAAACCCGAATTTGGAATCAATTTGTCCTGTTTGAATGTAATCATGGGTATGACATTCAATCCCAGGAGTAATTCTCAATAAAATCTCCGCTTTTTTATTTTTTTCTCCGGCAATTTTATTTAACAACTCTGCTTCATAAAAATTATCGACAGAAAATCTTCCAACTTCTAAGTCCAGTGCAAGCTCAATTTCTCTACGAGTTTTGTTATTTCCGTTAAACAAAACTTTTGACATATCAACACCGGCTTTATAAACAGTATAAATTTCTCCGGCTGAAACTGTATCAAAACCAAACCCTTCATCATTTAAAATTGCTGCGATTGCAAGATTTGAGAGCGCTTTTGAAGCGTACATCATTTTTATGTTTTTATAGTTTTTAAAAGCATTTTTGTAATCATTGCATATTGAGCGCAAAGTAGTTTCATCTATAACGTAAAGAGGAGTTCCGTATTGTTTTGCTAAATCAACTGTATCACAACCACCAATTGTCAGATTGTTTTTCCATTCTGCGGTAATAGGCTTTATTGATTGGTTTGTGGTCATAGAATCATCCTCTCTTTCAATGTTATTCTAACAAAAGAGCTTATAATCCGCAATATATTTAATTATTTTAATATCCGGCTGAATCGCCTATTGTATCAACAGCTTCTACTTTAATATCAGTAATCAATTCAGAATAAGATATTACAACAATGGTTGGAATATGACGTTCAAGAAGTTGATACAAAGGTAAACGAATTCTTGGAGAACACAAAATAACCGGTTGCATACCTATTGTTTGGTGTGCTCTCATAAGTGTCATTGCAGTTGATTCAATTAAGTCTTGTACTTGCATTGGATTAAGCAAGAACATTGTTCCAAGTTCAGTTCTTTGGC
>CAZHEI010000004.1:0-43529 GCA_964531425.1 uncultured Vampirovibrio sp.
ATATCCATTGATGTCAGATATCAAGAAAATCTACATTGATGCATACTACGGTAACATATAGTTATACAAAGTTATAGTTATATAACAGACAAATAAAAATAGTGTACACTGTTCAGTGTACGCTATTTTTTATACAAAAATTTAAGTAAATTTTTTTTACAAAAGCATGCAAATGCGAGCTTTTTTTCTGCGTTTACTATACAATAATATAGAGAGTTAAGGATTAAATAAATGGGAACTTTTGAACTAACAGATTATAACTTTTATTCAAGCAGAATTGACATGGAGCTTATTACAACTATTGTTGATTCTTTAAAAGATATTATTGAAGAAGACAAGAAACAAGAACAGCCGTTATTTTTAAAAGTTGCAGATGATTTTATTCTCAATATTGCAAGAAGGGTTGTTCAGGAAAAGAAAAAAACTTTCCTTATTGGAATAACAGGTGAAAGTGCATCTGGTAAAACAGTTTTTGTTGATAATACAATTGATGCGGTTCTACGTGACAAAAAAGACGGGATTTATACAGTAATTCGTCAAGATGATTACTATAAAGATACTTCAAAAGAACTTTTGGAAGCAGGTAGCTATGATGAATTATTTAAAACCGGTTTTAGCTTTGACACTCCGGATGTTATAAATCTTGAATTAATGAAGAAACATCTGATTGCACTTAAAAATTCAGAAACAATAGTTTCTCCAAAATATGATTTTGTAACTTGTGTATCTGACCCAAATGGAGATGAGAAGAAACCGGCTAAAGTTATTTTAACAGAAGGCTTATACGTCTTGAATGAGGGTATTCGAGATATTATGGACGTAAAAGTTTATGTATTCACTCCATTAGAAGTTATTAAAGAACGTTGGTATAAAAGAGCAGTATCACGTGGTAAAACGGGAGAAGCTGCTGATTTACAATTTAAAGATGTAAATGCAACCGCACAAAAATACATAAGACCTACTTACCAAATTGCAGATTGCATTATCAATGGGATGGTAGATAAAGAGTACATTAAAGTTATTACAAATCGAATAATGGCACGACTTGCAGAAATTTGTTGCTAGGTGCTACGCATGCGGAATATTGTGCACATTCGATTAGTAGTTGATTCAAAGGATTAAAATTAGTAGTCTGTTCCAAAGGGCTTCTTGGAATAGATATAACAAATTAGTAGTAGTAGGGTGGGTAAAGCGGAGCGAACCCACCGCAAGATAAAATGGGATGAAACTTGCCCGAATGGTATAAATTTAATATCAAATTAAAATTAGTAGGTTGTTCCAAAGGGTTTCTTGGAACAGATATAACAAATTAGTAGTTAGATGGGATGAAACCCGCCCGAATGGTATAAAACATGTTTGAATTAAAAGCACAAATGTATTTTGCAGCAGCTCACCATTTATTAAATTATGATGGAGAATGTGAAAATCAGCACGGTCATAACTGGTTAGTAGAAGCTTTTGTAAAGGGAGAAACTTTGGATAAAAGTAATATCCTTGTAGATTATAAAGTTTTAAAAAAAGAATTAAAAGCTGTTTTAGATTTACTTGACCATAAAGATATCAACGAACTTCCGTATTTTGAGAACGAAAGTCCAAGTAGTGAAATGATTTCAATGTTTATTTACAATCGTTTAAAAGAAAGAATTTCTCTTGTGAGTAAAGTTTCCGTATGGGAAACTCCGACAAGTTGTGCGAGTTACTATGAGGAAGGATAATCTGTAATAATTTATACTGATTAAGAGGTTATTATGCATTTTGTACAAGCGATTATGATGGGTATAGTTCAAGGATTGAGTGAATTTTTGCCAATTTCAAGTTCTGCTCATTTAGTTTTTACTTCAAATTTTTATAAAGTTTTTAAAGGTATTGAGTTGGCACAAAACTCTAATCAAGAAATTTTTCTGGATATAATGCTTCACTTGGGAACATTGATTGCTGTTTTTATATTTTTTAAAAAAGATATTACTGGAATTCTAAAAGCACTTTTAACAGGTTTTAAAACAAAAAATTATTCATTCCAAGATTTTAAAATGGGGATTTTCATAATTTTGGGAACTATAATAACGGTATTAATAGCTTATCCACTAAGTTCGTTAGCTGAGAAGCTTGTATTTAAACCTGAATTGGTAGGAGTTATTCTAGTTATAACAGGTATAATTTTATTAGCAAGCGAATATTTTTCAAAAAAACTTTCTGATAAAAAGCCTATTACATTAAAAAACTCTATCATTATTGCAATTGCGCAAGGCTTAGCCGCTCTTCCGGGATTTTCACGCTCAGGCTTAACAATTGCGGCGGGCTTATTCAGTGGAATTGATAGAACCACTGCAGCGAGATACTCATTTTTATTATCAATTCCAATTATTATGGGAGCATCTCTTTTTTATCCATTACTGGAAATTGATTTAAAAGAAGTTGTTTCATATAATTGGGTTGCAATCAGTGTCGGAACTTTAGTTTCAGGAATAACAGGGTACTTGTGCATAAAATATTTTATGAAATTTTTATCAAAGTTTTCACTTGCTATTTTCGGTTATTATTGTTTAATTATGGGAGTTGTAACAGGGATATTTTTTACGTTTATACAATAAATGTTAGTAGTCTGTTCCAAAGGGCTTCCTGGAATAGACATGATAAGTTAGTAGTAGGGTGGGTAAAGCGAAGCATATCCACCGCAGGATAAAATGGGATGAAGCCCGCCCAAAAGGTGAAAAAAATGGAATTAAATAAATATATTGAACATACTTTATTAAAACAAGATGCTACGAAAACTGAAATTGTAAAACTTTTAGATGAAGCTAAAGAATACAATTTTTTAGGAGTTTGTATAAATCCGGTTAATGTAAAATTCACATCTGACTATTTGAAGGATAGTGGAATTAAAGTCGTTACTGTTGTAGGTTTTCCTCTTGGTCAAACTACAACTGAATCAAAGGTATTAGAAACAATCGATGCTGTAAAAAATGGTGCAGACGAAATTGATATGGTACTCAATTCCGGAAAACTTAAAGATGGAGAATTTGATTATATCATAGAAGAAATTTCTAAAATAAAAAAAGCTTGTCAAGGGAAAAATCTCAAAGTTATTCTTGAAACAGATTTGCTTACTCAGGATGAAATAAAAACAGCATGCGAACTTTGCATAAAAGGCGGAGCAGATTTTGTAAAAACTTCAACAGGATTTGTTAAAAACGGAGTTGGTGCAAAAATAGAAGATGTAAAACTTATGTATGAAACCGTTAAAAATGCAGGACTGGGAGTAAAGGCTTCCGGCGGAGTAAGAGATAAAGAATCGGCATTAGCTATGATTGAAGCAGGTGCAACAAGAATTGGCACTAGTTCAGGTGTTAAAATTTGTAGCTAAACTCCTTTAAATATGTAAATCTGTAATGCGCCAGAGAATAAAGCTTACATTCTCTGGCGCGTTATAAATCTATATTGAATTACTTCTTTTGTGAAATAATTATACAGAAACTGCTTGTTCTTTAATTATTTCCATCAATTTTTCAACCATACGTTCTTCATATTGACGAGCTGTATCACAATCAACTGCTTCAAAACGGAGTGTAAAAACTGGTTCAGTATTACTTTGCCTAATTAGTGCAAACCCGCCTTGCTCAAACACAATTCTCATTCCGTCAATTGTAATAATTTCTTTAATTTTAGAACCAAAGAGATCAGGATTCTTTGATACATAATTATCAAAAGTTTCTAACGTTGCTTTTTTCAAAGAATTTGGACAAGAAAGTCGCACTTCTGATGATGAGTACATTTTATTAAATGGTTCAAGCATATCAGAGATTTTAAATTCTTTGTTATAACGTTTTTTCTCAGCTAGAATTTCAATAATTCTGCAACCGGCATAAACTGCATCATCAAATCCATAATATCTATCTTTAAAGAAAGTATGACCGCTCATTTCTCCGGCTAAAAGCGCTCCGACTTCTTTCATTTTAGATTTAATGTAACCATGTCCGGTTTTACACATTACAGAAATTCCACCCAATTCATCAATTGTATCATACAAGACTTGAGAACATTTAACCTCTGAAACTATAAATGGTTTAATTCCCTTGGCATTGTACTCTTTGATAATATCTTGAGCATAAATTAAAAGTAATTTGTCTCCGGTCATAGAATTGCCTTCTGAATCAATAACTCCAATTCTGTCACTATCACCATCAAAAGCAATACCCAAATCTGCATTATTTGCAACAACAGCTTTCTTTATATCATCAAGTGTTTTTTCATCACTTGGATTAGGGTGGTGATGAGGGAATCTTCCATCAGGCATTGAATAAAGCTCTATTACTTCACACCCCATTGCTCGATAAAGCTTTGGTGCAACAACCCCACCGGTTGCATTAGCACTATCTACAACGACTTTTAAGCCTTCTCCAATTCGTCCAAATGATTTTGTCATTTCTGCAATATAATCAGGAATTATATCATACTCAGTATAAATTCCATTTGGAGCTGCCGGCATATTCATTGTGTAAGCTTCTTCTGTTAATGCTTTTACTTCTTTAATCTGTTCTTCATTCAAAGAAGCCTTGTTATAGGTCATTTTCATTCCATTGTACTGACTTGGATTGTGACTTGCAGTAATAATCATTGCTCCTGTTACTTGTGCATATTTAGTAATTTGAGGAGGCACTCCGACTACTTCTGAATAATAACCCAACGGAGTTGGAGCCAATCCTAAATCAACAACATTCGCACCTGTTGATAAAATACCTTCAACAAGAGATTTTGATAGAGCCGGAGAATGTAATCTGGCATCTCTGCAAACAGTAATCCATATTTCAGAATTTTGTTTCCCTGTTTGTTTTGCAAGATATTTTACAAAACCTCTACCTGTATAATAAAAAACTTCTTCTGTGACATTTTCACCATAAATTCCACGTATATCATTCTTTCCAAATGCCGATAAATCTAACATAATAACTCCTCTACTAATTTACCAATTACAAGTATAATAGCATAAATTCAGAAAATTAAAAAACTGTAGTAATAAGGCGGGGTATATGTACCCCGCCTATAACTTTTACCTCTACTTCAACGATTCAATTAAATCTTGAATAACTTTTTCCTGAGCAGTTATTTCTTCAATTCTTGCATTCGTTTGTTCAACAAGCTCTTTTGGAGCGTTTGCTACAAATTTTTCGTTTTTCATTCTGCCTTGAAGAGAATTCTTTTCATTAGTAAGTTTTTCAAGTTTCTTTTCTTGACGTTTAATTTCTGCATCCAAATCGATTAAATCAGCAAGCGGAACAATCAGTTTTGAAGCAGAAACTACTGCTGTCGCAGATTTTGGTGGAACAGGAGCATTCATTTCTGCGTAAGTTATATTATTAACTTTTGCCAATCTGTGAACATAAGATTCTATCGATTTGAATATTTCCTTTTCTCTGCCTTCAGCTCTAATTTCAACATCAACGGTAGCAGAAGTTGAAATATTGAAACTTTGTCTAACGTTACGAAGTGAAGTAATTGTTTCAAACACGACTTTCATTTCTTCAGCTTCTTTCTCATAACGTAGTTCTTCTTCATAAACAGGATATTGCGCTATAATCAATGCACTTGTTTCTTTTTTACCTTGCATCAACTGCCATACTTCTTCCGTAATATGTGGCATAATCGGATGAAGCATTCTTAATGACATATCAAGCACATATCGTAGTACACGTTGTGTATTCATTTTTAATTCCGGATCTTGTAATTGAATTTTTGCAATTTCAACATACCAGTCACAGTATTCACTACGGAAGAAATCGTAAAGAGTGTGAGCGATTTCCCCAATTCTGAATTCTCTGATATTTTGATTAACAATTTTTGCGGTTTCATTTAATTGATTCAAAATCCATTTATCAACAAGAGTTAATTTTGATTTATCAATAGGCTTATCATCTACTCCTTCAAGATTCATTAATACAAATCTTGAAGCATTCCACAATTTGTTAGCAAAATTTCTTCCATATTCAAATCTTTCGTCAGAAATCTTGATATCTTGACCACCATAAGTACAAAGAGAAGTCATTGTGAATCTTAAAGCATCACATCCGTATTTTTCAATAATTTCAACAGGGTCAATTGTGTTGCCTTTAGATTTAGACATCTTTTGACCTTTTTCATCTCGAATCAGACCGTGAATGTAAACCGTAGAGAATGGAGCTTTGCCTGTAAATTCCAAGCCCATAGTAATCATTCTTGCTACCCAGAAGAAGATAATATCAAACCCCGTTACAAGAGTAGTTGTAGGGTAGAATTTCTTAAAATCTTCTGTTTCAGAATTTGGGAATCCCATTGTAGAGAATGGCCACAATCCTGATGAAAACCAAGTGTCTAGACAATCACTATCTTGTACGTAATTTTCAGGATCCGGATTTTCTTTTGCTACAACCATTTCTCCTGTTACCTTGTGATAATATGCAGGAATTTGATGTCCCCACCAAATTTGACGAGAAATACACCAGTCACGAATATTTTCCATCCAGCCCAAGTAGTTCTTTTCCCAACGCTCAGGAATAAACTTAATTCTACCGTCTTTAACAGCTGCAATAGCTTCTTTTGCAAGCGGTTCCATTTTTACAAACCATTGTTCAGAAAGAAGCGGTTCAATAGTTGTGTTACATCTTTGACATTTACCTACATTGTGTTCGTGGTCTTTTACTCTCAACAAGAAGTTGTTGTATTTTAGCATACCAACTATTTTTTCTCGAGCTTCGTATCTGTCTAAACCTTGATATTCAGGTGGAACTTCTGCACAAGATTTCATCTTGCCTTCTCCATCAATAACCCAAATTGGAGCTAAATTATGACGTTTACCAACTTCAAAGTCATTTGGATCATGCGCAGGAGTAATTTTAACAGCACCTGTTCCAAATGACTTATCAACATATTCGTCAGCAATAATAGGTATATGACGTCCTGATAGCGGAATCATAACTGTTTTACCAATTAGTTCTGAATATTTTTTATCAGAAGGGTGAACTGCAATTGCAACGTCACCAAAAATTGTTTCAGGTCTTGTAGTTGCTACAATAATTGCACCTGCTTCACCAACTAATGGGTAAGAAATTTCCCACAAATGTCCTTGTTCTGTTTCATATTCCGTTTCAACATCAGAAATAGCTGATTGACAGCGAGGACACCAGTTTACAATATATGCACCTTTATAAATTAAACCTTTTTCATAAAGTTTTACGAAAACTTCTTTTACAGCATCAGAGCAACCTTTGTCAAAAGTAAATCTTTCTCTTGAACGGTCAAAAGATGCGCCTAAACGTTTACATTGGTCTAAAATGTGGCTTTTGTGCTCATTTGTCCATTCCCAAGTTTTTTCAACAAATTTTTCTCTGCCCAAATCATGACGAGTCAAACCTTCTTTAGCAAGTTGTTTTTCAACAACATTTTGTGTTGCTAATCCGGCATGGTCAGTTCCGGGAATCCAGAGAGCTTCATATCCGCTCATTCTGTAATAACGAGTCAAAATATCTTGCAAAGTTTCGTCAAGAGCGTGCCCCATGTGCAAAACACCGGTTACGTTTGGAGGTGGAATTACAATAGTATGTGGCGGTTTATTTGACTTAGCGTCTGCTTTAAAATAATTCCCGTCTTCCCAAAATTTGTAAATTTTATCTTCTGTAGCCTTTGGATCATAAACCGTAGGTAAATCTTCTATCCTTGTTTTAGTTTCCATAATTTTCCTCTCTTAAATAATTTGTGATAACAAAATATTACCACAAACATGATTCAAAAGTTTGTGAATCAACGAATGTTTAGATATAAATTCTTATAACCGTTCAATAATTGAATTTGCAAATTCTGAACAAGATGAATTTCCGCCTAAATCTCCGGTTTTAATTCCAGCTTCAAGAGTCGCAAAAAGAGCTTTTCTTATTTTTGTAGCAGCTTCACGTTCTCCAATAAAATTCAACATTTCAATTGCTGACATTAACATTGCTGTAGGATTAGCTTTATTTTGCCCTGCAATATCCGGCGCAGAACCATGAACCGGTTCAAAGACTGCAAAATCAGTTCCTATATTTGCCCCTTGAGCGATTCCTAACCCGCCAATTAATCCTGCACACAAATCTGACACTATATCTCCGTATAAGTTTGGAAGTAATAAAACATCAAATTGGTTTGGATTTTGAACTAATTGCATGCAACAATTATCTACCAAAACTTCTCTAAATTTTATTTGAGGATATTTTTCTGCAATTGTTCTTGCGCATTCTAAAAACAGTCCGTCAGAAAGTTTGCAAATATTCGCTTTTGTTACAACACAAACTTCTTTTCTATTATTTTTTACTGCATAATCAAATGCAAATTCTGCTATCCGCAAAGAAGCTTTTCTTGTAATTATTTTAATACTTTCAGCAGTATCTTCATCAACTTGACGTTCAATTCCTGCATACAAATCCTCTGTATTTTCTCTCACAACTACAATGTCGACATTGTCAAAACGAGTTTTAACATTTGGCAAATTGTAGCAAGGTCTTAAATTTGCGTATAAATCCAAATCTTTACGTAATTGAACGTTAACTGAACGAAATCCCTTTCCAATCGGAGTTGTAACAGGAGATTTTAGAGCAACACCATTTTTTTTAACGGAATCTAATACTCTTTGTGGGAGTGGAACTCCTTCTGATTCAATAACATCAGCTCCGGCAGTCTGTACATCCCATTCAATTTGAGCACCACTTGCTTTAATAATCCTAACAACAGCATCTGATATTTCAGGACCGATTCCATCCCCTTTTATTAATGTTACTTTTTTCATGTTTCTTCCTTATTCAAAATATATTTACGCTTTAATTTCAGAACTTGTTTTTGCTTCCAAATAAGCTGTCAACCCCTTTGTTAATTGGTCAGGACAACTTGTAGGGCGACTTCCGCAAGGCAAGCCACTAAGTTTTGGAATTACATCGTTTATATTCATCCCTTTCACAAGAATACTGATTCCGCTTAAGTTTCCGCTACATCCGCCAACAAATTCTGCATCCAAGATAATATTATCTTTTATTCTGAATTGCATCATCTTCGAACAAACCCCTTTAGGCGTATACTGAACAACATCAATTCCATTGACATTTTTTATAACAACATCACTCATAACACTCCTCCTATATTTAAAATTATTATAACATGCAGTTATTAATTAATTCAAATTACACAGGTGTCGATGTCGCAAAACAAACAATGTCAGTTATACCGGCATTATTTAATTCTTTTATCATTTCTTCAAAGGTTGAACCTGTTGTACAAATATCATCCATAATTAAAACAGTTTTTCCTTTATAAGCTTCCGCTTGAACTTCAAATGCTTTTGAAAGATTTTCTAACCTTTGATTTCTACTCAATTTATACTGTGGTTTTGTATCTTTAATTCTCTTTATTAAGGCAAAATTACATTCAAAACCGCTTAATTTACTAAATTCTTCGCAAACAAGCTCCATGTGATTATATTTACGCTTTTTTATTCTATTTTTGTGTAAAGGCACTGCAACAAGTTCAAAATCTTTTTTCTGCAAAATATCTAAATTTAAAAAATAATCATACATAAATTTTGCTTGATAATAAGCCAAATCCTTTTGATTATGGTATTTTAACCCTCGAATTAGTTTCTGAAGTTCTTTTGTATAAATTCCTGCACAGTAAACATCAACCCCATAAATTATTCTATTTGCTTTAAAATCACTAAATTCAAGCTTTTCAAAACATTCAGGGCACATTTTTGCTGAATATTTTGAATTTCCGCAAAAATAGCACTTTTTTCGATAAATTAGATCCAAAAGAGAATTTAACAACTTTTTCATAAAACAATTATATAAGAATTTGCGGAAAAATTAAAAATTTTTCTGAATCCTTAACATTCTTTACTAAATCTTAATACACAAGATATTGACCAGAAGTGAAAAAATAATGTATATTTGAAATTGTAAGAATGGAGGTTTAGTATGGAATTCAAACACATGGCAATAAATGGTCATAATTATACTGATGAAGATATAAAAAGACTTATCACTGAATATAATGTTCAGTTTATAAAACTTCAATTTGTCGATATAAATGGACAAGTAAAAAATCTTGCCGTTCCATCCGAACACATTGATAGAGTTTTGAACAACGATATTATGTTAGACGGTTCTTCTATTAAAGGATTTCGTAATATTGAAACTTCCGATATGTATTTCTATCCTGATAAAAATACATTCCAAATTCTTCCTTGGCAAGAACGTGATGGAAAGAATTCTGCACGTTTAATTTGTGATATTTATAACGCAGACGGAACTCCGTTTGAAGGATGTCCAAGATGCAATTTAAAAAGATTAATGGCAGAAGCTCAAAAACTTGGACTTTCAATGAACATTGGACCGGAAGCTGAATTTTTCTTATTTGAAAAAGATGAAGAAGACAAAATTACAACAAATACACATGATAAAGCGGGCTATTATGATGTTGGGCCGGATGATTTAGGAGAAACTGTTCGTTCTGATATTGTAAGCACACTTCAAGAAATGGATTTTGATATAGAAGCTTCTCATCACGAAGGTGCAGATGGTCAGCATGAAATTGATTTTAAATATTCTGATATTCTAACTGCAGCGGATAATGTTGTAACATTCCGAATTGCAGTTAAAGCAATTGCAGCTCAATATGGTTTGCACGCAACATTTATGCCAAAACCTGTTTATGGAATCAATGGTTCAGGTATGCATTGTAACATATCTCTTTCAAAAGATGGCAAAAACGCATTCTATGATGAAAAAGCAGAATATCAACTTTCTGATACGGCACGTTATGCAATTGGCGGAATGTTAAAACATATAAAAAGCATTACGGCTATTCTTAATCCTACTGTAAACAGTTATAAACGACTTGTTCCGGGGTATGAAGCACCTGTTTACATGGCTTGGTCGCTTGCTAATAGAAGTGCACTGTTAAGAGTTCCAGCGAAACGTGGAGTTTCAACTAGAGTAGAACTTCGTTCCCCAGACCCTTCTTGTAACCCTTATTTAGCATTTGCAACAATACTTGCAGCTTGTTTGGATGGTGTAAGAAATAAAATTGAACCTCCAAAACCTGTTGATGCAAATATATACAAACTTTCTGATAAAGAAAGAAAAAGAATGAGAATAGAATCATTACCTGGAAGTTTGGAAGAAGCTCTTGGTTATATGCGAAATTCTCTTATTGCAAAAGCAGCACTGGGAGAGCATATAATTGACGAATTTGTAACAGCAAAAGATATCGAATGGGATTCTTTTAGAACTTATGTCTCTAAATGGGAACTGGATAGATATCTGGCAAGATATTAATAATTTATATAAACTTTTGCTTGGTAAACTCCTACTTCGTCATTTTTTGCGATACAATAATGAATAGGAAAATTCATAATATAAAGGGTGGAAGTTTAAATGAAAAAAGTTTATATAGAAACAATGGGCTGTCAGATGAATAAATCAGACGCTGAGCGTATGTTTGGCATGCTGGAACATCTTGGATACTATCAAACAGATGAACCAAAAGAGGCTGATATGCTTATTATCAATACTTGTTCAGTTAGACAATTGTCTGAAGACAAAGCATTTAGTGCAATTGGCGTATGGGGCAAATGGAAAAAAGATAACCCCGATTTAAAAATTATTTTTGCGGGTTGTGTTGCTCAACAAGTCGGAAAACGTATTTTCGCACGTGCTCCTTATGTTGATTTGGTTCTTGGTACTCAAAGATTATATGAACTTCCTAATCTTGTAAAAAGAATTGAAGCCGGAGAAAGAGTTGTTTCTACAGATGAAGAACAGTATGAAGAATCTGATATCCAAATTAATCGTGTAAAAAGTATTAATGCTTGGATTCCAATAATGGAAGGTTGCAATAATTTCTGCTCTTATTGTATAGTTCCGTATACCAGAGGAAGAGAACGTTCTAGAAAACCTGAATTAATTCTTTCTGAAATCAAAAAAGCTTTATCTGAAGGATTTAAGGAAATTACCCTTTTAGGACAAAATGTTGATAGTTATGGAAGAGGACTTGTTAAAACGGAAAATGGTTATAAAACAACCATTGACAATGTTTGGGCGCAAGACGAAGAAGGTAAAACTATTAATTTATCTTGGTTATTGAGAAAGATTAATGCATTTGAAGGCAAATTTAGAATCAGGTTTGTAACTTCATATCCGACTGATATCACTGATGAATTGATTGACACCGTTATTGAGCTTGATAAAGTTTGTGAATATTTCCATATTCCAATGCAGCATGGAGATGACTATACTCTTAAGAAAATGAATCGCAAATATGATTATGCAACTTATAAACGAATTGCTGATCATGTTCGCTCAAGAGTAAAAGATGTAACGATTACCAGCGATTTTATTGCAGGTTTTCCTGGGGAAACAGAAGAACAATTCCAAAGAATGCTAGAAGCAATGGAAGAATTAGAGTTAGATTATTCTAATACGGCAGCATATTCTCCTAGAGAACGAACTGTTGCAGCAAAATGGACAGATTTATACATTGATGAAGATATCAAAACAGAACGTCTTGCTCGTTTAAACGAGAAAAATAGAGAATGCTGTTTGAAATCAAATCAAAAATATCTTGGTAGAGAGCTGGAAGTTCTTATTGAAAACTTTGAAGATAGAGGAGAAAAAGGTAAAGTTATTACCGGAAGAACAAGAAACAATAAAATCGTTCATATTCCTTGTGACAAAGATTTAACCGGAGAATTTGTTAATGTCAAAATAACAAGAGCCAGAACTTGGTATTTGAACGGAGAACTTCTATAAATGAAAAATATACGACAATCTAATATAAATATACACAAAGATGCATGGGTTGAAATAAATTTAGAAAACCTAGCCGGTAATATACAAGAAATAAAAAAAGGGATTCCTGCTAATAAAAAAATGCTGGCTATAGTTAAAGCAGATGCTTATGGTCATGGGGCGCAAATGCTTGCTCAAACTATGCTTGCCTCCGGTGTGGATGCATTTGGAGTTTCTTCTATTGATGAAGGATTAGATTTAAGAGAAGTGAAAATAAAAGCTCCTATTCTTGTTGTTGGAGCAGTTCCGGTTTGGGCAGTAGAAACAGCTGCTCAGAATGATATTTCTATTGCTATTTTTAATGAAGAGCACTTAAAAGCTTGTAAAGATGTTTATGAAAGAACCGGTATTAAGCCTAAAGTTCATGTAAAAATTGATACCGGCATGAACAGAATCGGGGTGAGAGCAGAAGAAGCTGTTGAATTTATAGAAGAAGTTCGACTAGCTGATTATCTTAATTTTGAAGGAGTTTTTACCCATCTTGCAGCTGCAGAAGAATGGGAACCTACTCGAGAACAATTTAATTTGTGGAATGAAGTAATGGCACAAATTGATAAAACAGGTTTATTACTTCATATTCAAAATACAGCAGGAACTTTTGCTTATGACATTGATTCAAATATGGTAAGAGTTGGGATTTCGCTATATGGATTATATCCTGATTTACCTCAAAAGGTTAATTATAAACCTAAATTAAAACAAATTATGAGCTTAAAAGGAAGGATAACCAATATTCACGAACTTAGAGCTGGAGAAAGTGTAAGTTACGGTCATACTTACACAGCCTATGAATCAACTCGTGTTGCAACAATTCCTATTGGTTATGCAGATGGAGTTTCCAGACTTTTATCAAATAAAATTGAGGCAAAAGTTAATGGAGAAAGAATTCGTCAAATTGGGAATATTACAATGGATCAAATGATGTTTGATTTAGGCGATACAGAAGCTCAAGTTGGAGATGTTGTAACTCTTCTTGATGAAGAAGAGTTATCACTTGATAACTGGGCTCAAATATTGGGAACAATAAACTATGAACTTACTTGCAGACTCAAAGTTCGTTTACCAAGAGTTTATACAAGATAGAATCTAAAAATATTTTTTCCCAACAAGTTCATCCGGCATAAATTGTTGGTATTCATCAGGGTGATCGTGAGAATATTTATAGCCGACTCCAAACCCATATTTCTTTGCATTAGAATAATGCGTATCTCTCAAATGCATTGGTGGAGCGAAATCTAAACCCGACTCAATATCAGCCAAAGCTGAATCAATTGCTATGCAAGCTTTATTTGATTTTGGCGCATTTGCTACATACGCCACTGCATTTGCTAATGGTATTCTACCTTCCGGAAGTCCGATTAACTCAACAGCTTTGTAGGCATTCACTGCAATATTCATTGCATTCGGATCAGCAATCCCAACATCTTCCGCAGCACAAACAATCAACCGGCGAGCAATAAATCTTGGATCTTCACCAGCTATAATCATTTTTGCTAAATAATAAATTGCTGCATCAACATCTGAACCACGTAAACTTTTTTGAAAAGCAGAAGCGCAATCATAATGTTCTTGAATAGAATATCGAGTATTTCGTCGTTGAGTAATACTTTCTAGTATTTCAACCGATAAAAATCTTGTGTCATTAGAAAAATTGCTCGCAAAATATGAGTTTTCAACCAAATTTAATGCGCATCTAGCATCTCCACGAGCGTTGTTGATAATAAACTTTATTACATCTTCTTCATATTGAATCGGTTGATAGTTTTTTTCTAAATATTCAAATCCTTTATTAATAATTTTTGCCATACTCACATCATTAATTGGATTCAATCTTATAACTTGAACTCTCGAAAGAAGAGCCGGAACAACCTGAAAAGAAGGATTTTCAGTTGTTGAACCTATCAAAAACAAAGTCCCGTTTTCAAGATGAGGAAGCAGAGCATCCTGTTGAGTTTTTGAATAACGATGGATTTCATCAATAAACAGAATTGTTTTTTGTCCCGAACGCAAAGCAACTCTCGCATTTTCAACAGTTTCTTTAATTTCTTTAATTCCGGAAGAAACAGCAGAAAGTTCCACAAAAAGAGCATTAACCTTTGTAGCAATAAGTCTTGCCAAAGTAGTTTTTCCACACCCAGGAGTTCCCCAAAAAATCAAAGAAAATAACCTTTGAGTTTTCAATAGATTTAATAAAGGAGAATTAGGCGCAACCACATTAGATTGCCCCAGAAAATCGTCCAAAGTTTTTGGACGTAAAATCTCCGCAAGCGGAACTTGTTTATTCATATCCTCTAATTGTGTAAATAAATCCATAGCAATATATTAACATAAAATAAGATTCTATTTCTTTATAATATCTTGAACTGTTTGTTGTTCTTTTTTTGCATTTTCGTAGCGTTTTTTTGTAAAGTAATTTGTCATTCCGGCAACAAAAAATCCCATTACACCAATTGAGAACAAATAAGGTAAACCTGAAATCATAATTTTTTGTTTTGCAAGAGATGTATATTCATCTTTGAAATTAGTATTTTTCTTTTGGGCAAGTTTTTCTGCAAGTTCTTTTAGCTCATCAAATTTTGGAACATTCAAATCTTTTCCAATCAAATCTTTGCATTTACCCATTTTTTGAAGAATTTTCTTAAAACCACGCTCAACGAGCTCACTACCTGTAATAACGTACAAACCTACAATAGGGAATCTTGTTGCTGTTTCTTTAAGATTTTCCTTTCCTCTATCTGATGAGGCACCAAAATATCCAAGCCCACCAATCAATACGCTTGTAGTCAATTGACCTTTACTCAAGCATAATTTCCCATTTTGACTTGCAAAATCCATTGAGAAATATTTATTTACAAAATTCTTTGTTTTTTCATTCTTCTTAAATAATTTTGTCCCTGGGGCAACAATAAATTCAGAAATATTTTGTAATACTTTAGAATTTTTTCCTTTTGTTGCCAGCAAGGTAGCTAAACCTAAACATCCTGCATAAGTTCCAGCTGCAAGTCCAATATGTCGTTTTGCGCTCTTTTCAACCTTTTGCTGATGTTCTTTATTTTCTTTATGGCTATCTAAAGATGCAATATTTTTAAAATCACTCTTCTTAAAAACTTTTAATGTCATCAAATTCTTTATATAGTTCAAAGAAAATTCTGTAAGTGGAATTGCCATTGCTGTTAATGCAATAGCAGCTTTTATTGGCATAACAGATTTATTTGTTGAGTTTTTCCCATTTTTTAAAAGTTCTGCACCGGTTGTAGCAACCTCTTTCTTAAGATTTTGGGGAAGTTTTTTTGAAAAAATACTTCTGGCAACATGTTGACCTAATATTGCCGGTACAAAATACATCAAAGTTTCTTCCGACAATTCAAGGAATGCATTTTCGGCTAAATCTTCTTTACTTCTTGAAAATACTACTTTTGGAACAAGACAAGTCGTAACATCTTGTAAAAAACGAGTTTTTGAAAGACCTCCGGCTTCGTCTTTTACACGTACAAATTTTGCAACAGGACGAAGTGTTCTTGGTAAATTATTAATAGTATTGTTTGTTTTTGATGACATAGTGTAATCCTTTTAAAACCTGTGAACTTACAAAATTGACTTAATTGGAGATTTTGTAAACAAATGTTAACTATCTTTCACAAGTTAAAATCGGCAAGACAAAATCTCAACAGATTTGACTGCCTTAAAACTAAATAAACTGAAAGCAAAACAAGGCAGTCTTAACTAACTGCGCCACCAACGATTATTTAATTTTATAAAACTATTTAACATAACGGCTAGATTATATCGAATCAAGGTGTAAATGTCAAATATTTCTTCCTGAACGTAAATATTTTTGTGTTGCGATTGCTTCTTGAACTCACCCTTAAAAATAATATTAAGAAATATTAAGATGGTTTTTTGTTGATATTGCTGATTTTGCGGTATTTAACCAGTTCTTATATATAACAAATTTGAATAAAAAAGGCAATTTTTTAGACAATAAATACTTTATATATATAAGAGAGATAATATAACACAAAATAGTTATTTATCATTAGAAAAGTATTACAGTTTGAATAAGGAGCATACAAAATGGCAGTCGGAGCAAGAGATTTTATTGACAAATTATTAGTAGAAAAATATGCACAAGAAAAAGTCGATAACCACGATGCAGACTCCCTTGTTTCAAGAGTTTCAGCTGACGATATGTATGCTTCCATGAATGCTTCAGCCAATAATTATCGAACAATGTTAGCACTCAATAATAGATTAACAATGGTTTGTTACGGAGTCGTCGCTAAATCGGCTAAATATGTCCAAACAGAAGAAGCGGTTTAAGGAGCTGACATGCAAACTAATAATTATGCAGAAGTTTTAGACAATCACGTATTAGAAACATTAGATTCCTATATCCTAAAAGATGATGAATATAAAATTTCAACAAAAGCTCGTTTCATCGGATTTAAACATAGAATGAAAGTTGAATATTTGAAGTCTTTTATTGTATAATCCCTTTATGGCAGTATATTTTTACTATGGGGATGAAGATTTTAATATAGAGCTTGAGATTGAGAAAATGAAATCAAAGCTCAATAAAGATTTTATTGCCATGAATTTCCAAACTCTGGATAATCCTGAATATCCGGAGCTTATTACTGCACTAAGAACTCCTCCAATGATGTTTGGAGATATGTTAATTGTTATAAGTGCAGAGAAATATTTTTCTTCTCAAAAGAATTTTTTTGAAGATTCTGAGCTTGAAGATATTGAAGATGCACTGAAAAACAATCCAGAATCTTTGAATATTGTTTTTGTAGTAAAACTACCTCGTGATGAAGGGAAGAAGCTTGATAGCAGAAGAAAATTATATAAAATTTTAAGCAAATTTAACACACAAGAATTCGCAACATTTAAAACATATAAAACTGCTGAGATTGCTACGTGGATAAAGAACCATGCAAAAAAGAACAAAGACTTGTTGCTAAAAGATGATGCAGTAGAACTTTTAATAGAACAAATTGGAAATAATTTAAGACAGTTTGATGGAGAATTAGATAAATTAAAATTAATGGCTTATCCGGAAAAAACTGTTACAAAAAACATGGTTGAAGAAATTGCAATTTCAAATCAAGATTTATTCAATATTACAGAGCTTCTTATGCAAAATAAAAAAGACAAAGCGTTATTGGAGTTTAAAAAACTTACAGATAAAAAACATCCTTTAGAAATTTTAGCAGCAATCCAAACTATGTTAAGAAAATGGATAATAATAAAAACAAAAGCAACGTCTACGAGTCCGCTTGAAATTTCAAAATTAACTGGCATGCACGAATTCGTTGTAAAACAAACTATCACAAAATTAAAAAATACAAAAATTGCAGATTTAGTGAATTTAAAGCAAAATTTATATAAAGTTGAATGTGATATTAAATCCGCTGAAGTGCTAGATATTATTTCGGAGGTAGAAATTGCTCTTATCAGATAGATATCCTTTTTTGACAAATTATTTTACTGAGGCTTTAAATTCGACTAAAAGACCTCTACCTCAGAGCATTTTGTTTTATGGAAATGACTTAGATGCTCAATATACATTATCAAAAGAAATTGCAAGGCTTTTAAATTGCAAAAACGATAAGTCTGATAATTGTGAGTGCTTGAATTGCAAATGGATTAGAGAAGATTCTCATCCTGCTGTAATGACTATTTCAAGAGTTGATAATAAGCCGGAAGATGACGATTCAAAGACTGTTATTTCAATTAAGCAATCAGCTTTAATTAAAGAAACACTTATGAGCGCATCCGAATTTCATAGAGTATTTATTTTTTGTGATAGAGATGATGAAGGTAATATTGCCGGTTTAAATCAAAGTAATTTTCAAGCAGAAACAGCCAATTCACTTTTGAAAATTATAGAAGAACCTCAACCCGGAGTAACATTTATATTTCTAACTCGATATATTGATGATTTGTTATCCACAATTATTTCTCGTTCACAATGTTTTTTTGTTCCTTCAGGAGCAAATGTCAGTTACGAATATTCAGCAATAAATGGAATTTTCAATAATTATTGGGAATTTGAACGAAAAGATGTTTTTGACATTTCTCAAAAATTACACGATTTATCAAAGGAAGTTTCTGTTTTGACAATACTTGAAAGCATTCAAAACTATATTTTAACGATTTTAAAATCTAATCCAAAACAAATAGAATTTATTAAACATATCGAAATTTTGGAAAATTGTAAAAAACAAGCTAAACTCGGAATAAAACCTGTTAATATCTTTGATGATTTGTGCCTAAAATTAATAAAATAGGAACTTACTAATAATCTTCTCTTCCACGAGATTTTAAGTATTCACGAATTTGGTTCAATGAAAATTGAATAATTCTTGTAACACGAGAAGGTGAAAGCCCTACCATTGTTGCAACATCTTTAGCTTGCATATTTCTATAAAAACGATATTCTACAACAGTACGTTCTTTTTGAGGAAGAGAAGCAATTGCAGCTTTTACAAGACGACTCATTTCAATAATTTCTGCCTTCTCATCAGGCATAGCAGAAGGATCTTTAATAAAATCAAACGGAGAAGCATTATCTGTCGCAGCAGCAGCTAGTCCATCAATAGATAAAATTGTTTCATAAACGGCTTCACGAACTTTTGCCGGTGAAATAGAAAATCCCATGTCATCGCTGTCATCACTTAGAGAATCTGAATCAGGAGAAATCCCCTCATCTTCGCCATCTGTTTTATGTTTAAGAGTATACCATTTATAACGATGCCGAAGTTCATTTCTAATTGCCCACCTTACAGCAGTACCAATATAAGCTTCATTGTAAGCTGCTAACTGTTCTTCAGTTTTATTTTTCAAAAGAGTTTGTATAGCAATAACACCTATACTAACCAGCTCTTCATATTCAATCATGTGGTTTGGTATACGTTTATGCTCTATGCGGGCTATTCTTTGTACGATTCCTACGTACTGTTTGATTAAAGTATTAGTACTATCCATCTTCTCTTATCTAAACTAACCTTATTTAATATTACATTGATTTGCAAAAAAAATCAATGTTTTAACCTAGTTCATTCGGTTGAATTTAACCATTTTGCTTATTTTTAAGTCCATAAACAAATAACAAGATTTCTGCAACAGCCTTGTATAATTCAGGAGGAATTTGTTGATTTAAATCAACCATTCTAAATAAAGCACGTGCAACCGGAGCATTATCTATGACCGGAACATTATGCTTTATGGCAATATCAATAATTTGCTTTGCAATAAGCTCAGTCCCTTTGCATGTTAAAGTAGGAGATTGCATTGTTTCTGCATCATATTTAAGAGCGCATGCAACATGGGTTGGATTCCTTACAACAAAATCCGCATCCGGAACTGAGTCCATTGCTCCTCGTTGAAGCATTTGCATCCGGCGTTGGCGAAGAGCGGCTTTAACGTGCGGGTCTCCTTCCGAGTTTTTGTACTCGTCTTTTATTTCTTTGAATGACATTTTTTGGTCTTTTAAAAATTTCCACTTTGTAACACCGTAGTCAGCAGCCGCGATAATTAAAAATGCGACACATGCTTTGTAAATAAATTCAATAATCAATTTACCAAATTCAATCATTACCGCAAAATTATTATCAATTGCCGCCAATCCAAGAATGTCTTCCAAATGATCTCTATAAACAGTCCAACCGACCATACCTAGAATAAATACTTTTACAATATTCTTTCCTAGTTCAAACAAAGTTTTAACCTGAAATAAGTTTTTAAAATATTTAGTAGGATTTAATTTATCCAACTTTGGCATTAGAGGAGCTGTTGCAACAAGAGGTCCTACTTGCAAAAAATCTCCAAGAATAGCAATAAAAGCTGCTACAATCAAAACAGAACCAATAATTAAGACGGTCGGAATCACAGTTACTGTAAATATATATGTTAATCCTATTTGTTCAAGACTCTGATTTGGTATCTGTTCATAAAGAGTCCTGAAAAGTCCGACAATAGATTGCCAAACAAAAGGTGCCATCATATTAATAAAAGTAAACACAATAAGTAAAGACAATGCGGTTGACACGTCTTTTGATTTAACTACCTGCCCTTCTTTTCGTGCTCTCTCAAGCTTCTGAGGGGTGGCATCAAACTGTTTATCTTCATCACCCATTTGTTTTACCTAGTTGGATTATCTAGCTACATTCTATCATAAAATTTAAATTTATAGTAAAATGCTATTGGAGGAAACACATGTTTACATTGTTTTTAAGTTTAAATTTAGTTTTACAATTATCAATAGCTTTTGTTTCAGGAATTATTCTTGGATTATTATTAATGAATGTTTTTGTGATTGTCAAAAATAAAAAAATTAATGTTTATCAAAGAAAACTTGAAAAGGAATCAATTACTGCCGATGAAAATTCTGCAAGAGTAAAAGTTCTTGAATCAAAAATTGAAGTATTAGAAAAGGCTCTAGAGAACGCTTTGAAAAAAGATTAGCCTTGTTGTTTCAATCTTTCAATTATCTGTTCTTTTAATCTTTTCAGATAACATCCACCATCTTCTGCTTCAAATTGCGCATAATCACCAACTACACCAGCTTCTTGTTCTATTTTAGTAGCTTGATAGCGTTCAATGATTATATTTCCATTCTTGTCATAGTATTTTGGTGTATATAATTCTTCAAAATATATTTTTGCGAGTTCTGCTTCCTTTGAACCTTCTTTGATTGGACCCATTGTTTTTATTATATTAGCTCTAAGATTTTCATATTGTTTTTCTATACAATTTCTATCTTCTACAAAAAAATGATTGTATGCGATTTCATCATTTTTCATTTTTGCAAGTTGTTTAAGGGTATCAGGATCCTCATTAGGCAAAGCTAATATTTCATCCACAGTATGGGTTCTTAGAATTTCATCAATATTTGTTTTCTTATTTTTTAGAGCTTGCTCTACATACAATTGCATTGCTATATCAGAGATTTCTTCACATCTTAATACATCACATTGTTGTTTAAAATGTTGCAACTCATGTCGCATAGCACCATACAGATAAGATTTACTATAGTCTTCTTGAAGTGTTGATATCGGAACCAGTACTGCATTATTTGCAGCCATATATGCCATTACTAAGGCAGGATTTACTGATTTCTCCACATATAATAGCCCTGGGTATATAGATTCATCTATATTCATTTTCGCTAACAAAAATTGATAAGTTGCTTCAATAAATTCCTTTCCATCTTTTTGGAATAAAGTCTTCATTTCATCCTGTGTAATTCTGGTTTTATTTTTTAGCGCAAAACAATAACTTGGGAAAACATTTGCATCTAATAGAGTAAGATTTTTACTTACTTTCGTTTCAGGAATAACTTCCAATGCTTTATCAAGAAGTTTACTTCCTGTTTTTACGCTTGGTAATTTATTTTGAACACCGGATACTTTCATAACATTTACATCAAAACACAAAATAAATAGAAATTGCTATTTGTTATCATTTATTGTAAAATAATTGTAACATTTTGTTAAAAATCATTATAGGAGAGATTTATGGCAGACATGAAAAAAATATTGAGTTATGTACCAACGGTTATTGAATCATCTTCCCGTGGAGAAAAATCTTTTGATATTTTTTCTCGACTTTTAAGAGAAAGAATTATTTTCTTAGGTACAGAAATTGATGATGAAGTTGCAAATTCTGTTGTTGCACAGCTTTTATTATTAGATAGTGAAAATCCTGAAAAAGATATTATGCTATACATTAATTCTCCTGGGGGTGTTATTACAGCCGGCATGGCGATTTATGACACAATGAATCTTATTAAAGCTGATGTTCAAACAATTTGTTTGGGAGAAGCTGCTTCTATGGGTGCATTCTTACTTTCTGCCGGTGCAAAAGGTAAAAGAATGGCTTTACCAAGCGCTAGAATCATGATTCACCAACCTTTAGGTGGAGCAAAGGGACAAGCAACTGATATTGAATTAGAAGCAAAAGAAATCTTGAGAATGAAAGATATGTTAATCGGAATTATGGCTGAAAATTCAGGTCAACCGTTTGATAAAGTTAAAGAAGATTGCGAACGTGACCACTATTTATCAGCAGCAGAAGCTGTAGAATACGGTTTGATTGACAAAGTTGTTACATCTGTTGATGCATAAATAAAATTTTAAAAACGAGGTGATGTTAAAACGTTACCTCGTTTTTTATATAAACACAAAAAAATACCGAGTTTAATAACTCGGTATTTTTTAAATCAAATCTATTAAACAGCTTTTTGTACTTTTCCAGCTCTTAAGCAAGATGTACAAACAGTCATTCTCTTTGTTTGTCCGTTAACATTAACTCTAATTTCTTGCAAATTAGGTTGTTGTCTGTTAGGGATTTGTTTATGAGAGAATGTTAGTTTTGATGATTTTAATGCAGATTTTCCGCATACTTCACAATGTTTTGCCATGACAATTTTTCCTTCTTTCTACCAGTGTAACACTAGTTTACCTTAAACGATTAATTTTTACAAGAGCTAATGTAAATTTATTGTAACATTCCAGCAAAATTGATTCTTTACTATCATTAATACCAATATTATGAACATCAACCCCACATATACTCATCAAAATTATTCACACATACAAAATTTTAAAGCAACCAGAGTTGCTACAACTTCCAATGTTCTCAATAATTTTCAAACAGAGATTCAAATCTTTAAAATTGGACATGAAGATAAAACTTTTCTTCAAAAGCTAAAAGATAAAATCAACTATCAAGAATTATGTCCAAAACTTTCTGCTGACTTACAAAAAAGATGGCAAAGAGTTTTTAATTATTGTATTTCTAAAGCTTCTGAACTTGGAAATACAACTTACTTAGCATTTCATAAAGATATGCCTTGCGGAATTCTTACTTATGGTTGTGATGGAAACAAAATATTATTTGACGGAGTTTGTTCAATCCCTCAAGGAAATAAAAAAGTTCCTTTTACCGGACAAACTTTGATTTATCAGTTATTTAAAGATGCTTCTGATAAAAAAGCAAAAACTATTGAATTAAAAGCTGTTACGGACGGACCTTTTGATGTTGTATCAAAATACGAAGAGCTTGGGTTTAAAGCAGATCCAACATCAGGATATTATACAAATATGCGTTGCAATAAATACAATATTTCAGAGCAACTCAAAATTTTTCAATCAGGTATTATTTACCAAAATTGCAATCCTCAAAAAATAAATTTAGAGCCGTATATTGATTAGTAATCTGATGGGACATAATCATCATCATCATCTTTTAATGATGACAAGTCATCCGAATAGCTGGAATCAAAATCTTCCGGAAGATACTCATTATCCGGCCAAATTGTAGTATCATCAAATCGAGAAGCATTTAAGTTTTCTGCTGCTGAAAAATCAGAATTTGTAAAATCAGCTTCTAACATAATTGCACCAGCTAAATCTGCATCTGTGAAATTGCAATAATCAACTCTTGCATAACTAAAATCTGTACCGTTCAAAACTGATTCATTAAAAGCACATTCTGCTAAGTTTGCTCTATTAAAATCAACAGAAGTCATATCACAACCTAAAAATTTTACATCAACTAAATTTGAATCAGCAAAAGAAGATGATGTTAAATCCGCATTATCAAACACAGCACCTTCTATATTTACTCCGGAAAAATCCATTTCACTCATGTCAACCGGTTTCCCATTCATTTCTTTATTAAAGGTTTCTACATCATTTACCAATAAATTTGCTAATTCTTCTTTAGACAACATTGTTTATCTCCTAATTAATTAAATCTATTTGCATAGCAAGCAACACAGCTTGCGTTCTATTTGTAACTTTCAGCTTCTTGAATACACTGTTTAAATGTGTTTTTACAGTTACATCTCTTACGCAAAGTTTATCCGCAATCTCCTGATTGCTTGCACCTTTTGCAACAAGAGCGAGCACTTCTTTTTCTTTTGGAGTGAGTGCTTCTATATTAACATCTTTATTCAAACTTTTCTCTGTCTTAGCTTGTGCATCCTTTTGCCAATTTGAACGTCTCAAAACAGCCTCAATTCTTGCTAAAAGGTTTGGTAAAATAAACGGTTTTACAATATAATCATCAGCACCGATTTTTAACCCTGAAACTACCTTCTGATCTTCACTGACAGCTGTTATCATTATAACCGGAGTATGCTCAGTTTCTTTATTTTTTCTAATTGCCTTTAAGGTATCCCAACCATCCATATTTGGCATCATTACATCAAGTAATATTAAATCAAAATGAGCATTTTCTTTTGAAAGAGTTTTTAAGGCTTCTAGCCCATCTTCTGCAACAGTAACATCATAACCATACATAGGAAGGGCATCTGCTAAAAACTTAGGATTATCATCTACTATTAATATTGAAGCTACTCCACTCATTTTTATACCAATCTTTCTTTCAATGCCTTTAATGCAGCTTGCAATCTGTCATCAACTTCCAATTTTTGTAAAATACTTGCAACATGGGCTTTTGTAGTATTAATACTAACAAAAAGCTGATTAGCGATTTCGTTATTACTATAACCTTCTGTTATAAGTTTTAGAATTTGGGACTCTCTTGATGTTAAACCATAATCTTTTGTCGGTTTTTGAGGTTCTGTTTGTTGAGATTTTGCAGCCGCTTCCAAAACGATATGTGCAATACTCGGATCAAACCAAGAAGCTCCGTCAAGAACAGACAAAACGACTTGAGTTAATCTTCTAGGATTTATTTCTTTTGAGCAATATGCATTCGCTCCGGCTTTAAGAGAGTTTAACACTTCTTGAACATCATTATGAGAAGTCAGTATAACTACTTTTATATCATTATTTGAATTCTTAATTTGTCTGGTGGCTTCTATTCCATCAATTCCAGGCAACCCCAAATCCATAACAACTAAGTCAACTTTGTTTTTATCTACAACTTCCAATCCTGATTCAGCAGAATCTGCTTCAAAAATTGTTTCAATAAAATCACATGACTCAAATGCTGTTTTAAGTCCAAATCTTGTTAATTCATGATCTTCTACGATTAAAATATTACTTTTCATAGCCACTACGCCCTGCATTTATACTAGCTTCATAATCAGAGTTTAGTCTGGAACATCTTACAAGTGACTGATTTGATCTATAGATGTCCCCCTTTGCTCTTAATACCAAGCTTAAATAATAATAATATTTAAAGTTATTTTCGTCAATATAATAAGAATTGTTTAGATAAGTTTCAGCCATTGAATAATTACCGTCTTTAATAGCTAAATTTGCCAAACCAAGCCAAATCTCATTATTAGTAATGTCAACAGATGCAACCGTAGGAAGATAATCGTCTGCTCGTTGAGGAAACACATTTAGAGAACCAATAAGTAAATCACTATCTAAAGAATGCTTCTTGAGCATTTTTTCATACATTTTTTTTGATTTTTTATCTTTGTTTAATGCCAAATATGATTTCGCAATGCCTACTACCGGAGCAGAATCTTTAGTAAGTTTTTTTGACTCTTTGTAGTACTTTAAAGAGTCGTCGTATTTTCTTTCATCATAACTTAAATCTGCAAGAGTTAAGGTTGCAAGATAGTTCTTACTATCTTCTTTATAAGCCCTTTGCGCAAATTCTTGAGCTTTTAAAGGCTCGTCGTTTTCATAATAAATACGACCTAAAAGTCCAAAAATTTGTGAAGTATACTGTTTTGCTTGTAAAATGGAGCCTTGCAAAACTTTTGTTGCAAGTAAACTTTTTTCTTGCAAATGATAATAATACGCAAGGTGATAATCCTTTAGAGGTTCGTCTTTTGCAACCTTATATTGAACATATTCTTCTAAAGCTTTTACTTTTTCTTGGAAATCAACTGTTAAAAACTCTGTTTTTTTAATTTCTTTAAGAACTTTTAGAGCTTGTTTTGATTTCTTTGAATCAGCAAGAATTTTTGCTTTTAATATTTTATAATTTACATTAATATCATTTTCAACAATTGCATTATTTATGTATTTTAGGGCTTGTGGTAAATTATTAGACTTATAAAAACCCAGAGCAATTAAATAATTTTTATAATCACTTTCCGCAGCTTGAGTACTATTTAGAAGCTCCGATGTAGTTTCGATTGCGAGATTATTATAAACAATACTTGCATAAGCATCAGCCAAATAAAGAGTATCTTTTACATTTACCATCCCTGACGGATAATAGAATTTCTTAATATCATTAACATAATTTTTTGTATACAAATTTGTATCTAACTTTGCAAACAAATCATCTGATAAATCAAAAAATCCATATTCTGCCATTTTTATCCCATAGGCAAGAAATACGTAATCATCATGTGTAGCCCTTGAAATTAAATCCGCATAATCATCATGAGAAGCCTTTACATTACCTTGCAAAAATCTATTTTCAGCAGAAGCGTATTTCGCTTTTACAAAGTTGTCTTTCACCACCATTTCCATATTTGCAACATTTGTTTCAGCTTTAAGAATCAATGGCTTTTGGACACCCTCAGACTGATTTGCTGCCATCGCAAACTGAGTTGATGAAATCGCTAATAATATCAAGAATAGTATTCTAAATTTATTCATTCTCAAAATCTACACCTACGTAATACTTATTAAAAACCATAAGAAGTTTATTACTACAATTATTTACTATAGAGTAATATAAATCAAGTAAATTATATTTTTCTAACGTTTCCCTATCTTCTTTATCCAATTCCAAGCTATTTTCTGTCAAAAATACTTGCACGATATCAACCAATTTTATTGCCAAGAATTTTTCTACAACTAACGGATCAAAATGAGAACCTGAACCTTTCATTATAATATCTATAACTTTTTCTATCGGCATTTTGTCACGGTAGTGACGCTTAGAAGTTATCGCATCAAACACATCAGACACTGCAAGAATTCTTCCTCCAAACGGAATATCCTCTCCTTTTAGTCCTCTATAATAGCCGGAACCGTCAAATTTTTCATGATGAGAACAAGCAATGTCAGTAATTTGCTCAAAATCTTTAGACATGTGAATTTTTGCCAAAATATTGTGCGTTATTTCAACATGCTCTTGAATATGTTTATACTCTTCCGGAGTCAATTTTCCTTCTTTTTGTAAAACAGAATCTCTTATACCAATTTTCCCAATATCATGCAAAGCCGCAGCTTTTTCAAGAATATAAATATCATTCTTCTCCATACCGAATTCTTTTGCAATAAGAGTCGCATACATTTTTACACGAGTAGAATGACCTGAGGTAATCTTATCTCTGGCATCGATAGAGGATGCAAGAGTTTCAATAAAGCTATCAAAAATAACCTTTTGCTCTTCAATCATTTTGTTTTGTTTTTCAAATAATTGAGCATTTTCTAACGAAATACCGGCGCTTGATGCAATTGCAATTAACAAATCTTCATCATCAATTGTAAATGTTTCATCAAACTTGTTAAGTACCTGAAAAACACCAATAATTTCTTGATTAAAGTTTTTTATCGGCATGCAGAGAATTGTTTTGGTTCTATAACCAGTTTTTTTGTCAACTGCATTATTAAAACGTTTATCTTTGTATGCATCTTTGATATTTATAGTTTCTCCGGTTTGAACAACGTGTCCGGCAAGTCCTTTATCAGCTGGAATTCTAAGTTCTTTAAAATCATCCAATCCGGTTGCAACCTTTGAATAAAGTTCATTGTTTTCCTTATCATAAAGAAAAACCGTGCATCTATCAGCATTTAATGCAATTTTTGTTTCTTCTGCTATTGTTCGTATTAAAACATCTATG
This sequence comes from uncultured Vampirovibrio sp., assembly GCA_964531425.1. Lineage (GTDB taxonomy): Bacteria > Cyanobacteriota > Vampirovibrionia > Gastranaerophilales > Gastranaerophilaceae > CAG-196. The sequence continues at coordinate 28,582 of CAZHEI010000004.1, forward strand.
TTTTTTTCAGCAGCAACGGCTTGTCCAATTTTTACTAACGCAATTAACGGGTCATTAACCTGTGCATGTGTACTTAAATGAGTTATAGGAGGACATTTTAATTTAGTTGATATTTTTTCAAAGAATCCTGCTTTTTGTGATTTCATAGCAAGCTTTCTTGCTTTGTTATAATTAATTGAGTATAAGGAACTGTTTTTTTCTGTAAAACTTACATAACCAAGTGCCAGTTCGTGTAAAATATGAGTTAGACTATCCTTTGATTGCTCAACCAGAAACTGAGCATCATTCATAAATTGATAATATTCGTCATATTGTTTCTTTATGAATGCCCCTAATGCAAGCAGAGTAAAACAAATAGCCGTATCATCCTGATAGATTTCTTTATGTTTAACTATACGAATCTTTGCTTCTTCATAATCTCCACGAACAATTTCATCCAGCGATTCGTATATAAAATTCTCCAGTGTCATTAAACCCTCTCTACAAATTTAATGCTTTATTATATAATATCACAAGAAGGAAGTGGAGACAATAAGAAAGATGGAAAAACTAACTATTTTAATTCCTGTTTTTAATGAAAAAAATTCTTTATTAGAACTTTTAAAAAAAGTTGAAGAAGTAGATTTTGAATTAGAAAAAGAAATTATACTAATTGATGATTATTCTACAGATGGAACGAGAGATTTATATTCTCAAATTCCTTATAAAGTTTTGTACCATGATGAAAATATGGGAAAAGGAGCAGCTCTTAGAACCGGTTTAAAAGAAGCTACCGGAGATATTATAATAATTCAGGACGCTGATTTAGAATATAATCCTTCTGACTATGCTCCGCTAGTAAAAATTGTTAAAACAGGAGGAGCGGATGTTGTATATGGCTCCAGACTTTCTGATACAAGGAATCAGGGGAAATTTCTGTTCTTAAGTTACCTTGCTAACGTTACACTCTCATTTATTACAAGAGTTCTATTTAATACCTATATTACAGATATGGAAACCTGTTACAAAGTTTTTAGAGCTGATGTTATAAAAGATATTACTATTGAGTCGAATCGTTTTGATTTTGAACCTGAAATAACGGCAAAAGTGCTAAAAAAAGGAGTTCGCTATATAGAAAGCCCTATTTCATACAATGCAAGAACTAATGAAGAAGGGAAAAAAATAGGCTGGAAAGATGGAGTTCAAGCAATATGGACTCTTATAAAGTATAGATTCTTTAATTAATACATTGCAAAATTTTAGATTTATATGCAATTGTGTTAGGTGATTTATGTGACAAGAGAGGCGAATTTGCTTTGCAAATTCGCCTCTCTCTCTTAATTCAAATACTAACCTTCAGAACTTTCACAAACAATTTCTTGTCCGGAATTTTCTTCATTGTTATTCAATTCTTCCTGATTCCCTTCGTTATCTATATTTTCATCGTTACTACCAAGTTCTTCAGGTTGAGTTACTTTTTTTGATTTTCTTTTTTTGGGTTTTTGCGCTTCTTCCGAATTGATTTCTTCGTCTGATTCATCACTGTCTATTTCTTCATCAATTTCCTCAGAATCTTCGTCATCATCAGTAGATTCCACCGTCGCTGCTTCAATTTCATCTTCATCTTTAGCACGAATAACCGGAATTGAAAGCATTAATGCAACTTGATCGCCTTCTTGTTCAAAATTTAGTTCTAACAAGTCTTTATCCATTTCCAAATACTTAGAAAGTAGATCAATCATTTCTCCTCTCATCTGTTCAAGGACTTTCGGAGTTAAATTTGTTCTATCTTGCATTAAAACCAATTTTAAACGGTTTTGCGCAACAGACTTGGAAGGGTCTTCTCCCAATTGACCATCTTGAGGTCGAAAAAACTTGGCAACCGTGTTATAAATATCTGTTAAAAGTCCCATTTTACACCTTCGCTTTCAATTTTGCGAACACTGTTTTAATTTTTGCCATAAATCCTTTTGGCTCATCTAAATCTAAGAACGGAACTTCCTCTCCTAGGATTCTTTGTGCTACATTTCTATATGCTTTACCGGCAAGAGCTTCTTCGTTATTTACGATAGGATCCCCTTTATTCGTAGAAGTAATAATTCCTGTATCTTCCGGAATAATACCAACAAGAGGAATTTCTAAAATCTCTGCTACATCATCAACACTCATCATTTCATTTGATTTGATTAAATTTGGACGAACTCTGTTCAAAAGAAGTTTACAGCTTGTAATTTCTTCTTTTGGTCCAAGCAAACCAATAATTCTGTCAGCATCTCTAATTGCAGACATTTCAGGAGTTGTAACAACAATTGCTTCACTGGCACCGGCAACAGCATTCTGGAACCCTTGTTCAATACCAGCAGGACAATCAACAAGAACGAAATCATTCTTTTCTTTCAATTCATCACAAATTGATTTTAATTGTTCTGCACTAACTGCTGATTTATCTCTTGTTTGAGCAGCTGCAAGAAGTTGTAAGTTAGGATTCTTTTTATCCTTAACAAGAGCTTGCTTTAACTTACAACGTTCTTCAATAACGTCTACTATTGTGTAAACAATTCTATTTTCAAGACCAAGTAATAAGTCCAAATTCCTTAATCCTAAGTCTGTATCTATAAGAACAACTTTATAACCTTCTTTTGCAAGAGCTGTACCAATGTTAGCACTTGTTGTTGTCTTACCTACACCGCCTTTACCGGATGTAATTACTATAACTCGACCAGTCATTAATCTCTCCTTAACTTTTTATAAATTACTATTTTACCTTCTTCGATTTGAGCCTCTTCTGGAGTAAACTCATTTGTCTTTTGTACATAAGGAACGTTCAATGTGTCGTTTCTTCTTGCATACAAACCTGCTATTCTTAATTGAATTGCATTCAATTTCAATGCTCTTACTTTTGATGAAACATTACCTTTTGCTCCGGCATGAGCTATTCCACCCAAAATTCCCCAAACTGTAATATCACCATCAGCAATAATTTCACTTCCCGGATGAGCATCACCAATAATCAAAATATTACCTTCATAAGTTACAGTCTGCCCTGAACGTAATGTTTGATTTAAATATAAAGTTGGAAGAGTTTTTGTATCTACTGTATTTTCTTCCGCACCTTCTGGTAATACATCCCCTGTATCTAAAATAATATATTTACTAACTTCTTCTTTTGAAATCAAACCTTCACTTGCAGCAAGTGTTTCAAAATCTGTCTCAAAATGTTCAACCGGAATAATTTCAGAAACTTCCTGAGTTGTTTCTTCTGTATAAGTATCTTCTATTCCATCCAACGTACTAATTGGCTCTATTGCATCTTCTCTTTCAATTTCAGGTTGGACTTCAACAGTTTTATCTTCCACAATATCTTCTGCAATTTCTTCTTTTACAACAACAGGCACTTCTGCGATCTCTTGTTCAGAAGCAGTATAAGAACCCAGCTCAACATTTTCTCCCACTTTGGAAACAATTATTCCTAAGCTTACTGCAGAAGCTTCTGTTTGTTCGGAAGTCGTATCAATAAAAGCAATACTTGAATCCATTGATTCAATTAATGCCTTAATACTCAAAAGTTGAGATTGTTTTAAATCTTGATTACCAAGTTTTAAACAAATTTTTTTTCCTTTAACTTCCGGATGTTCCATTAACGAACTAAGCTCAAACACAAGCTGTGTCGTATTCTTTGTGTTACTTAAATCTATAATGAAACCATTTTCTACAAAACCTTTTTCCATTTATTAAATACCCAATATAAACTACTACTATGAAAAGGATAGCCTAAAGAAATTGCCAGTTCAATAAAGTGTGTACTAATTGTAACAAACAAATTTCAGTCTGCTTTTTTTATGCCTTTTATCAAGAAAACCAATGGTATAATTACAACACAAGCTATTGCAAAAATTCTGAATGCATCAATAAATGCCATTAAATTTGCTTGTTGCATAAGTTGCTTGTAAATCATTGTTTGTCCCATATAAGTGGCTGTATGAATATCCGCTGAGCCAAGAAATGCGCCTGTCATAGATTGAAGTCTTTCGCAATATGGCTGTGCAAAATCGTTTAAATGTTCAATTAGCATAAACTGGTGTTTTTGAGCGCCTCTTGATAATAAAGTCGCAACAATAGAAGTACCAAAAGCTCCCCCAATATTTTTTAACAAATTCTGCAAGCCACTTGCATTTGTCATTTGTTCATTCTTAATAGTTGCCATTGATAAAGTAATAATAGGAATCATTGCCAATCCTAAACCTAAACCATAAAGGACATTCGGAATTGCGATATTGACTGAGGCAATTTGGAGATTTAAATTGCCCAACATCCATCCGGCACCACCCATTAAGCCTAATCCGATTACTACAAGAATTCTATTATCAATCACATTCGCCATTGTTGCGCAAAGTACCATTGCACATAATGCCCCTACCCCTCTAGGCATCATAGAGAGACCGCTTTGGTAAGCATCATATCCCATTAAAGATTGCAAAAATTGAGGCAATATTGCAAGTGAAGCCAACAATACTCCTTGCATAATAACTTGGACAAAACTCCCAATTGAATAATTTTTATCCTTAAATACTGATAAATCAGTAAGAGCATCTTTGTTTTTTATTTGAGAAATAAAAAAGGATATCCCTGTAATTACAGATACTGCTGATAACCAACAAATCCATGTTGCATTAAACCAATCTGCATTATTCCCTTTGTCTAAGACTATTTGCAAAGAGGCAAGAAACGCTGTAAGCAAGAAAAAGCCCAAGAAATCTGCTTTTACCCCTTGTTGTTTTTGAGCATAAGGTGGATCATAAACCAGAGTTTTGGTTAACCCAAGAGCAATCATACCAATTGGTACATTTATAAAATAAATATAAGGCCAAGACCAATTTTCAGTAATCCAACCTCCGATAACAGGTCCTACAATTGGTGCAATTACAATAACCAAACCAAAAAGTGCCATTGCTTTTCCACGTTCCTGAGGTTTAAAATTTTCCAGCAATATAGCTTGAGAAACCGGCAATAATCCTCCGCCACCAATACCTTGCAAAATTCTTGCAAGAACCATTGTTTCCATGTTTTGTGCAAATCCACAAAGAGCAGATGATAAAGTAAACAAAATTATCGAAAACATAAAAAAGTTTTTACGTCCCATAACCTTGCTAAACCAGCCAACCATTGGAATAACGATACCACTGGCAATAAGATAACTTGTAAGAATCCACATAGATTCTTCTCTACTTACGGAAAAACTTCCAGCCATATGTGGCAATGCTACGTTTGCAATTGTTTCATCCAAAACAAACATAAAAGCCGATGCCATTGTTGGCAAACAAGCTAACCAAGGATTAATATTGTTATTATTTTCAATCGATTCAGATGCCATTTTTTAAACCTCTCAGCAAAAGAAATTCTAGCACACATGTGTTGCAAAAGCAACATGTTGCATTTACACTTCTTGGAGTAACCTTTCATCAAAATCCTTGCTAAACAATCGCTCCATGACTGGCATCTTGAACTGTTCTTGCATATTTTGCAAGATATCCCGTTGTGATTTTAGATTGAGGTTTAACAAAGTTTTTTCTACGCTCAGCTAAAATTTCATCTGAAACTTTTAAATTCAAAGTTCTTTTATTAATATCAATTTCGATTATATCGTCGTTTTCAATTAACGCAATAACTCCACCGTCAGCTGCCTCAGGACAAATATGTCCTACACAAATACCTCTTGTTCCGCCGGAAAATCTACCGTCTGTAATCAAAGCGGCTTTCGTACCCAAACCTTTTCCAACAAGAAGAGAGGTTGGAGCAAGCATTTCTCTCATCCCTGGACCGCCTTTTGGTCCTTCATAGCGGATAACAATTACATCACCTTCTTTGATTAAGTCATTTTCTAAAGCTGACATCGCCTCTTCTTCATTATCAAAGACTTTTGCTGTTCCTGTAAATTCATAACAAGATTCATCTACAGCAGAAATTTTAATTACAGAACCCTCCGGAGCAATATTACCGTATAGAATACCTAACCCCGGTTTCGTTGTAAACGGCACTGAATATGGGTGAATGACATTTTCATCAACATAAGAATCTTTTACTAAATCAGAGGTCTTTTGTAAAGTTACACCAACTGAATCTTTGAAAAGAGGAACATCTCTCAAAAGCGTTTTTAAAACAGCATTAACTCCACCCGCTTGATAAAAACCTGTCATTGTTATAGCTGAAGACGGTTCAAGCTTTACAATTTGGTGAATTTTATGAGAGAGTTCCTCAAAATCTTTGAGTGATACAATTGAATCATCAGCTCTACCATCATTATTTTGTACTGGTTGAACAGCATTGGCAATTGCTAAAATGTGCAAAAATGAATTTGTAGAACCACCCATTGCTAAATCAGCAATAATCGCATTTCTCAATGTATCTTTTGTAATTATATCTAAAGGTCTTTTGTTTTGTCTAACAAGTTCTACAACTTGAACCCCTGATTCAAAGGCAATTCTGCGCTTGTGAGAAGATACAGCAGCTGAAGTTGCACACCAAGGAAGGCTCATTCCGATAACTTCTGTTAAACAAGCCATTGTATTAGCTGTGTAAAGCCCTTGGCATGAACCGGCAGAAGGACAAGAAGCTTCCTCAAGTTCAAGAAGGCGTTTTTCATCAATTACCCCATCTCGATATTTTCCAATTGACTCAAAAGCACCTTTAATCATTGTAAGTTTTTCACATTTGCTTTCTCCATCAAGCATCGGACCAGCTGTTACAATAATTGATGGAATGTTAAGCCTTGCCACTGCAATAAGCATTGCAGGAGTGATTTTGTCACAATTGGAAAGTAAGACCAAACCATCCAACTGATGAGCATTTGCAACAGTTTCAATACAATCAGCAATTAAATCTCGAGATGGAAGCGAATAACGCATACCATCATGTCCCATTGCAATTCCGTCACAAACAGCCGGAACTCCAAAAATAAAGGACTGCCCGCCTCCGGTATGAATTCCTTTTTCAATTTGTCGTTCCAAATCTCTCATCCCGATATGCCCCGGAACAAGGTCAGAAAATGAACTTGCAATCCCAATGAATGGAGTATTCATACTTTTTTTACTAACTCCTGTTGCCATTAAAAGGCTTCTGTGTGGAGTCCTCGCTATTCCCTTTTTTATACTGTCACTTCTCATAATTAATCCCTAATAAAAATCCCTTTTCAATAATAACATGGAAAAGGGAATAGTGTAATTAATAAGGTTGATTACATTGTATAATGAATAAGTTTAAGCGTATAATGTAGCTAATTTTTGAGCTGCTTGTTGAGCATCAAGAGAAACATCTTCTCCTTTTTGAATTCTTTGCATTGTATTTTGAAGTAATTGTACTTGACCTTCATTTGATTGAGCCAATTTTTGAGATTCAATTTCATCTGCAACATCTTGACCCATTAAAGATTCTGTAGCTTTTCCTGCCAGCCACATACCGATACCGCCACCGATTAGACCAATTGCTCCGCCAACAACGGTTCCTATTCCAGGACCTAAAGCAGTTCCAATTGCAGCACCTGCTTTTGTGAATGCCCAGAGTGCAGCTGCTTCACCGACTGCCCATCCTGCTGCATTGCCTACTGCTTTAACACCGGTTTGTGTAAGTTGTTTCATTCCTGTATCACTATCTTTGCCAAATGCGGTTTTGATTTTATCGTAACCCATTAGCAATTCAACAGCAGCAAAGAACAATCCGCCTTTAAGACCACCACCACGTTTAAACATTGATTTAAAGCTTGTTTTAGTAGTTTTACCTAATTCGGTGATTCTATTATTAATACCTTTTGTATCTTTTAATTTATCTGCAACAGATGTTGGTTGTACATCAATAAAGCAACCTTTAATTTTATCCCAACCTCTTGCAATAAATCCACCATTATAACTATAAGCGTGTTGCAAGGTTGCCGTATGCTTTTTAATTGCTTCCATATTACCGGATTTAAGAGCTGATTTTAAATCTCCGACAACTTTTTGAATTCTATCAACATCACCTGTTGCATTATAACTTCTTCTGAATGCACCCACCTTTGTTAGACATCTTGCTTCTGCTTTATGCATTTGCAAATATGCTTCTCTTAAAATATTGCTATATTCAGGTTTTACCCAAAGTTTGTTTAAAGCTGAGCCTTTAACTTTAACATCAGCAAATGCTTTTTCTACATTACCAACGGTATTTTTTGAATTACGCCAATGCATAATTAATCTTGGATTCATTGCTAAAGCAAAAATCCCGTTGGTAATAGCCAATCCTCCTAAACTTTCACTTGTTACTAAACTTTTCTTATAATCGTTCATCAAAGCTTTTTGCTCAACTTGTGACAAACCTTGAAATATTGTATCTTGTTGAGCTTCTTGAGTTTGTTGAGGAACTGTTGAACCATAATTGTAAGGAATATTTTGTCCAAAAGTTGAATTGTTATAATTATTGTAACCATTTCCATAACCATAGAATGATGGATTCATGCAATATGAACTGTTTCCGCCCATATAACCGTTTAAATAGCTTGGAGCGTTTGCATTTGTTCCAAACCCTCCATAGAGAGCCTTTTCCATATTCGCAAGTGATGAAATTGGTGCTACCATAACCTACTGATACCTTTTTATTAACTAACCTTATATATATAAAGTATTTTTGTTTCCAAAAATTGCCTTTTTGTTACAAATTGTTAACAAAGATTTTATAAAACAAATTTGCAAGGAGGTATTAAATCTGATAAAATTGTGCTATGGCGGATTTAATTGAAAAACTTAAAGAAATCGGATTTAACACTTATGAAGCAAAAGTGTATGTTGCACTTTTAAAAAAATATCCTGCAACAGGCTACGAAGTTTCAAAGCTGGCTAATATTCCACAAGCAAGGACGTATGATACATTAAAAGCACTTGAAGGGAAAAATATTGTTGCTGTAACAAATTCAAAACCGGCAACTTATACTCCGGTAAAGCCAAAACAGATACTTGCCGGTTATCAAAAAAGAATGAATTCTACTTTAAATTATTTAGAGAAACATTTACCGGAAGTTAAAGATAACTACAGCGAACCTATTTTTAATATAAGTGGAAGACAAAATATCCAGAATAAAATTTTTGAAGTTATACAAAATGCTAAACGTGAAATTTATATGGAAATTTGGTCACAAGATTATAAAATCTTTGAACAAGAATTGTTGAATGCTTATAATAGAAACGTTGAAATTAGGATTGTCGGTTACGATAATTTTCAAACCCGTTTTGGACTGGTTTTTGAACATGCATTTGCTAAAGATATTGAAATGTCTTTAGGCGGAAGGATGATTATTATTGCAGCAGACGACTCAGAAGGAATTGTTGGCAAAATTTCTTCTTTTAAAAATGAAGCCCCTGATTTAAATGTAATTTATACTCAAAACAAAGGAATCGTTTTTATTATCAAAGAATTCATTGTTCATGACATGTATTTAATAGACGTAGAAGAAAACCTTGTTGAACAAATGAAGTATATTTACGGAAAAGGCTTTAAACGTTTAAAAGACAAAGTTTTAGGTGCAAATTCCACTTATATAATTCACTAAATCAATTTGTTTCTTTGAAGTTGCTCAATTATTGCCTTTATTGCGTTTTTTGTACTTTCAATAAATTTTTGTGCAAGTTCAGGGTCAAAATTCTTTTGTAAAACTACAAGTATTTCTGATTGCAAATATTGATAAATTAAAACTGATTTAACTATTGCAGAAACTAATGCAGGAGAAAAAACTCCTTTTGATAGTATTGAAATAATATTGTTAATATTACAAAATTCTTCTTGAATAAAATCTTTTATTTCAAACTTGAACGGTTGAACAAAAGCTGTAGGCTGTATGCCAGAGTGTTCAGGCAAATTGAGATTTTCAAATGAAGTATTTTTTACACCTTCAATTAACGCTCCAAAAGACGAAATATTGTAAATTTCCGAGTAATTTAATTCTTTAATTAAAGTTTCAAAATGAGAAATAAAAGCTTCATAATCTTCTCTTGTATAAACCAATCCACCATTTACAGATTTTACTTGAAGAATATTTTTCTTAACTTTATCTACAATAATTTCTGTTTGAGAAACTCGTTGCATAGCTTCTCCGTAGCTATAAATAATATTATCCTTGAATGCTAAGTCAATACCGGCAAGAACAACCTTTGAAAATCCCATTTTTACGGCAGAAACAAGAGCAAAAGTTGATGCAGAACCGCCGGATTCATAAAATTTCATAAAATTATTATATTTAGCCAGTTTTTTAATAAAGAAATCTGTTTCTGAAAAATTAAAAAAGATTTTATTAAAACCTTTATTCATAATTTCTTTATCAGTTCTAATATCAACAATAGCATTGACATGAGTGAAATTGTTTTCTAATCCTCCCAGAGTTTTGTTCATGTTTCTGGCATCAAGACAAACTACAAAATCAGGAGTTATACCATTTTGAAGTAAATATTTAACAGTTTTATTAACGGCAAATATTACAAATTTATCTCTGTTATGTTGGATTTTTTCAATATTATCACTCAAGGATGGTCCTGCTCCCGCAATAAGAGCCGTTTGTCCGAAATATTTTCCTGCCAAATCCGACAACAAGTAAGCTTTTGAACCGGCATTAACGGCGGAAATATTATCAATTGTATTTGAAAGCCAAACTTTTGAAAATTTTGTAATAGTGTTAACATCAACCATTTTGCTTTTGCAGGTATCAAAAACTTTTTGAGTTAACAATAAAAGTTCCTTATTTTTTACAACTGCATAATTTTGAAGATAAACGATTTCGACTCTATCTTTTGTAATAAAAGTTTTAGCCAATTTCGAAATCAGTTCATCTAAATCATTTGTAACAAAAACTCTTCCACTTGCAAGATGTTCTGAAATATCAACGTTATTCAAAACAAAATGTAACAGATTTAAATCAGGCTCATATACATAAATTTTTGAAGGGTAGGAGTTAAATGTTTCATCCAATAGATATCCTAATCCAATACCAAAAGTTATGATAATATCATTTTCTCGCATTTCATTTTTGATATTATTATTGAGCATATTTCGAACTGCTTCACGAGGATTTTGTAAATCATCAGAAGGAACGTCATCTTTAAGCAACACATAATCGTTAGTTGGAGTTACGCAATATGAAATTCCGATTCGGCTTTCAACGGGAGATATTTTCTCTAATCTACGTTTTAGGGCAACATTATTTATAAACTCCAAATTCCTATTAAACATTATCAAAAATCCTTTTTTCCCTTAACGTATCATAATTTAGTACAAAAGTAAAGAATATCAAGAACTTTTTACTCTTTTCAATTTAAGAGTAAAGTTAAAAAGTGATTAAGTGACTAGGTGAATAAGTGACCTAGAGTTTACGTTTTGATTTTCAAAGATTCCATAATAATCTTCAAATTTCTACATTTTATTTTCCGTCTCTTTTATCAATTATTGTTTCAAATTCACGAAAAACATCGTTCCCAACTAATTGCTCTAAGCGAGAACGTTTTTCAAAAAAGCTTCCTCTTGCTTTTTGTTGCTCGTCAAGGGCTTCTCGGTAAAATGTATCTGTCATCAAAACGACTTCTTTTGAAAAATTTTGAGATGATTTATAATTATTATAAGAACGAGAAACCATTTCAGTTGTCATGTTATATAATTCCCTTGCTGTTAAATAATCATAATACATATCAACAACTTTTTGCTGTAATTCTTCGACTTTTCTGACTAGAATAATCATATCTGCATCGGTGACTTGTGTATATTTGTAATTGAGCGCCTTTGTATCCGTTGACATTATACCAAGAGTATTCCCCCCAATTAATGCAGCACTTGCCAAGACAGGATTTCCCATGCCGGCTCCAACAAATGTTGACATTCCTGCAATTGTAGTAAGAACTTTTTTTACGGCACCTGAATCAGGTTTATCTTTATCGGGATTAGACAGTTTATAAATTGCAAACTTAATTGTATCACTTCTTGTTGCAGCGCCTTGCCAAAGCAAAGATAAATCATTCATCATTTCATTATAATCAACATCAATGGCTTTTGAAGTTTCAAGTGCCATTTTTTTTATGCTTAAATCTGCATAAGTTAGATTTTGAGAATCTTTGACCGTAACATCTTTTTGTACCGGAGGTTGAATGATAGGTTTTACATCAAAATCTACTTTTGTTTCCGGAGTATCAGTTGTGCCAAGTCTGTAAAATTTATCTTGAGGAACTGTTAAATCCTCCAATTGCAAAGTTGCATTCACAGACAATTGAACACAAAGTACTATCAAAAAGGATACTAAGGATTTTTTCAATTTACCTTACCTCCTTCTTGCTTATATAACACAGAATCAAAATCATATTGATACATTTCTAATGAATCTACAATTTTTTTACCGGCAAGTCTTTGTAGTTGTATGTGATATTTTTTTGCAGATTGTTCCAAATTATATTCTTGCAAACGCATTGAATCATATAAATTTGTTGAAATTGCCAGTTCCATCACATCATCACTATATAATGCATTATTATAATTTCTACTATACAAAAGCATTTTGGAGCGAGTTGTTTTAAGTTGTGACAGCGTATTTTTGTAATTGTAATATGAGCTTATCAATGTGTCTTGTAAATCTTCAACCATGCCAGCAAGTTCAATCAACTCTGTATCCGTCAAAGGAGTTTCTTGAGGTACATTTTTTTTATTTAATAGACCTTGAGCTAATCTTCCGGCTGAAAAAGCAGATGTTTGAACTGCCGGATTTGCGCCCATTAAGCTTGGAACAAAAGAAGCCCCAGAAACAATAGCAGAAAGTGTTTTTGCCATCAAGGAAGAATGAATTCTCCGTTGAGATTCAGGAGTCGCAAGTTTTTTTAATGCAAATTCAATAACTTGATTATTTTCAACTGTACCTTGCCAAAGCTTTTCTAAATCTTTTAAATCATGCTCTTTTTGTTCATCAATTAAATTTGCCAATGTTTCAGAATCATTTACCAATAAAGAACCTTGCAAAGATTTATTTGAATTCCCTGTTGAAATTTCTTGTTTTTCAAGATTATTTTTATCCAGAGTAACAACATTCGACTCTGCCGCAAAAACCGGCAAAGCTACAAAATACAGAAAAATAATACTCCCCAACAATCTTCTTCTCATACTACCTTTATACCCCAAAACAAAAAAAATATCAAAATACCTGTACGATGTTAGCACAGGTATTTATTTTCAGAAATTCATAATTACTTTGTAAGCAGAGTCCGTCCGAGTTTTTTTATTAATTTTTCATCATCTTCCGGAGAAAATCCTGTTGTAGTAAGATAATTACCCACAATTGTTGAATCAACACAGTACTTAAAGGCTTTTTCAATAGATTCTTGACTCAATCTTGCTTTCTTCCCTCCTGCAAGTCTTATTGATGCATTTGGACATGCAATTTTAAAAATAGCAAGAGTTCTTAAAACATTTTCCTCATCAATTTTATCAATATAACCGGCAAACGGTGTATTCGGAATCGGAGTCAAAATATTTACAGGAATACTGTCAGGATTAATTTCTGCAAGTTCTAAAGCCATCTCAACTCGTTGTTCAACAGATTCTCCCATACCGATAATAACTCCGCAACATAGCTCTATACCATATTTTTTCACAAGTTTTGTTGTATTAATTCTATCCTCATAAGTATGCGTTGTACAAATTTCAGGATGATAAGATTTGCAAGTATTAATATTGTGATGAAATCTTACTAAACCAACTTCCGCAAGTTTCTTTGCTTGTTCTTCATTCAAAATACCTATACTTGCACAACTTTTTATTCCTTCAGCATTAAGCGCCTTAATCATGTCCAACATTGTATCAAAATCACTCTCATCAGGAGTCTTTCCGGATGTTACAATTGCGACTCTGTCGGCACCATTCTTTATACTGTCTTTGGCTGCATGCACAACTGTTTCAACACTTAGAAGCGGATGTGTTTCAATTTCTGTATTGTAATGAGAACTTTGAGCACAATAACGACAATTTTGAGAACATTTTCCGGTTCTTGCACTTATAATTGAACAAAATTCTACATTATCTTTTAAATATTTTTGTGATTCCTTTAATAAGGATTCTAAATCCATATTATATAAATTTAATAATTCAGCTTTTGTATACATATTTATCCTTTCACTTATTACCTAATATCCAACACTCAAACCGGCGCACAAATTTATTGATTGACCAGTGAACCCTTTAGCCTCTTCTGAAATCAAATATTTGACCAAGTTAGCAATTTCAGAAGGTTCTACAAACCTATGCTGAGGTATACAATCTATAATTTCTTCTTTTGAAAATTCGCTATCACCACAAGAAGAATTCCCTAAATCAGTATTTACCCATCCCGGATTAATTGTATTAACGGTTATTCCATATTCAGCAAGTTCTAACGCAAGACCTTTTGTCGCTCCTATTAAGGCAGATTTTGTACCGGAATACAAACTGGCATTTGCTTCTCCCATAACTCCACTTATAGAACCTATATTAATAATACGTCCAAATCGTTGAGTTTTCATATAAGATACGGATTTTGATATCAAATACATTGGAGCCTCAAAATTTAATCTTGTAATGTGTTCCAATTGTTCTATATCAAAACCGTTAAGAGAAGGTGTATATAAGTACTCTCCTGCATTATTTACTAAAATATCAATTTCGTTTTTTTGAATGTAATTTCCAAGTGCCAGTATTCCGTCTTTCGTTGCCAAATCACATACAAAATAATTTTTATAGTTTTTTAACAGTTCTTCATTTCGACCGGTCGCAAAAACATTCATTCCATTTTCCAAACACATTTCTGCGATTGATTTTCCAATTCCCTTTGTTGCACCTGTTATAAGTATATTCATAAAAAGTATCTCCTTGTCCTATTTTACCACAAGGAGATACATAGGAATATGTGTATTGTTTATCTAAGGAATTGAGATTGATAAACTTCAAAGCTAATA
>CAZHEI010000005.1:0-40889 GCA_964531425.1 uncultured Vampirovibrio sp.
TTACAGAAGGTGTAATTCCTCAACAAGAAAAGAAACTTGCACCGCTGTATCAATAAAAAAATACAACATAATGAAAAATCCCTAAAACAAATAAAAACATGTTTTAGGGATTTTTTTATAATAAAAGTTTTAACTGTTATAATTATTTTATGAAAAAGATTTTTTTATATACGATTTTCATTTTGACTGCAATTTCAATGATATTGCCATTTTTTGCAATGTTTTTGATTTCATTGAGTGGTAAGGAAAATATTTTTACGGATTACAAAAATATTAATTTATCTTTTTGTGCTTACAAAAATGTCTTTAATTCAATTCCTGTTATAAAATATTTTTTGAATAGTTTAATTGTTGCAACTTGCACAACTGTCGGACAAGTATTTATTTCTGCTCTTGCAGGTTACGGATTTGCAAGATTAAAATTCAAAGGCTCAGATATTTTATTTTTCATAATAATTTTATCAATGATGGTGCCACCTCAAGTTAATATAGTTCCATTGTTTTATTTGATGTCAAAATTAGGTTGGATAAATACATATCAATCACTAATTATCCCAGGGATTTTTGGAGGATTTGGAGTGTTCTTAATGCGCCAATATTTTCTCAACTTTTCTCAAGAATTGGATGATGCATCAAAACTTGACGGTTGCAATCCTTGGCAAACTTTTTTCAAAATCGCACTTCCATGTGCAACCCCTGCAATTGCAACACTAGCAATATTTACATTTGTAACAACATGGAACAGTTTTATGTGGCCGTTGATTGTAACAAATACTGATTCAATGAGAACTCTAGCAGTTGGTTTAACTATTTTTAAAGGTTCTTTTAGAGAAATAACCTTGTGGGGGGAACTAATGGCATGCTCTTGTATTTGCTCAATTCCTGTAATTCTTGTATTTTTAATTGGCAAAAAATATTTAATCAACCCTCAAGAAGGGGCGGTAAAAGAATAAGATTAATCCCATCTTAATTCATTATTTTCTGGAGTAGAAATTTCTGTCTCTGTTTCGTAGTACTCTTGACTTAATTGAGTATCAGTAATTTTTACATCAACCAATTTCTTTAGAATTTCAATATAATCAAGACATTTTTTACCTTTTACACCAATTGTTTCCATTTGAATTTCGCCGTTTGGAAGTAATTTTATTTTCATTTTCTTAGCCATCTTAATTCTCCAAATTTACTGTCAAAACAATTGTGTTGTCATCAAGAACTTCTTCTTCCTCAACTTCCATATTGTTTTCTTTAAGTTTTTCAATAATGCTCAAATAGCTTTCTTCTTGAACATTTAATGCATATTCAGAACTTAAGTCATTTAATTTTTCTTCCGGATTATTTTGAGAGAGATAACTTATCGTTAAAAAATAAGGTTTGTCAGCTTCCATTTTTTCAAAAGAAAGAGAATAAGTATCAACATCGCCGGTTATTTTTCCATACTCTTCTTTAATATTTGTAACTCCATGTTCTTCAAGAGTTTTTAGTAAAATTTCTTTATCCATAAATGGAGTTTCAAGACTTTTTTCCATCAAATCAGCTTCAGTAATAACATGAACATCTTCACAAACATTCTCATAAACATTCTTTGATTCATTATTTTGAGATGATTTTTGATTATCTGCAATTGAATTGGCAACTGCTGTAACTGCAAATCCAACTACCCACGCTAGTGCATAAGGAATTGCTAATATAGAACAAGACATAATTATTTTCTCCTATTTTTTAAAAATCCAATGTTCTACCACCACGGCTTGAAGTAACGTTTTCGTTATCAATTTCCTTGGTGTATTGTTTTAAGCTTGAGGTTTTTGTTGCAGAAACAGCACGAACATTTGCCCAAGCCCTTAACGCAAGAATTTGTTCTCGTTGTGTCATTGAAAGCGGAACGGTTGTTGAAATATTTTTAGCTAAATCTTCAAATTTAAGCGGTCTGTTTTCAAAAAAGGCATCACATAGAGCTGACACAACAACTTGTTCAATTTCAGAGCCAATAAAACCTTCTGTCATTTTTGCTAATTCTCCGCAAAGATTTTTAACTCCGCTTATTTCACTTGCGACTTCTTTGTCTTTTAAACGTTTTTCTAAGTGTAATTTAAAGATTTCTTTTCTTTCGCTTAATGTCGGCAAATCAACAAAGAAAATCTCGTCAAAACGTCCTTTTCTTAGTAATTCAGGAGGAAGATTAGAAATATTATTGGCTGTTGCAATAACAAATACCGGACTTTCCTTTTCTTGCATCCATGTTAAGAATTGTCCAAAGATTCTTGAAGAAACTCCGCTATCTCCGTTTGAGCCTAAACCGCTTAAACCTTTTTCAATTTCATCAATCCAAAGAATAGATGGCGCAACAGCTTCGGCAGTTGCTAAAGCTCTTCGCATATTTTCTTCTGAACTACCAACAAGCCCTGAAAAAACTTTACCAAAATCAAGTTTCAAAAGCGGTAATTGCCAAATTGTACTCATTGCTTTTGCGGTCAAACTCTTTCCGCACCCTGGAACTCCCGTAACAAGAACCCCTTTTGGCGCAGGGATACAATATCTTTTAGCTTGTTCTGACCAAGAATTATTTCGTTTTAGAAGCCAATTTTTTAAATTATCTAAACCGCCAATATCTTTTATTGAATACTCGGATTTTATGAATTCCAAAATGCCTGTTTTTTTGATAACTTGAATTTTTTCTTCCAATATTACAGGCAAGTCTTTGATATCTATCTTCCCATCATTAACCATAGCTAGGGCAAATGCGCTTTCAGCTTCCTGTAAAGTCAATCCGAGCGCAGCTTTGCAAAGTTTGTCTTTTTCTTCCTCCGTAATATTAGCTTCAACAGACTTATTTTGATTAAGCATTCCGTTAAATTTTGCTTTAATCTCAGCTAAAGTCGGCAATGGAAAATCAAAAATCGTAATTTCTTTTTGCAAAGATTCTGGAATAACGAGTTCAGGAGAAACAAGAAATACAGTTTTTCGAACTGAACCTAATTTTAAATCAGGAATTATATCTCTGATTTTGCGAATTACATTATAATCAGGAGTTCTGTTTTTTAACCCGAAATTAACGTGAAAATCATAAATAATAAAAACAGCATCTTTATCATATCTTCTGATGTATTCCAGCATTTTACAAGGACAAGTTGTATCATTTACGGATTTCCCGAGTGTGCCATTGAAAAGTCCGTTCGTTTGAGTCCAAGTAAAAACTTCTCGAGGATATTTCACTTGTTTAACGTCCGTTGAGACAGATTTAATATATCTTGTAACTCTGTCTTCTTCAAATGTTGTAATATAAATCATTGGAAAGCGAGCACGTAATAAATTTGATAATTTGTATGCCATTTTATTCTCCATGTTACTTGTTATTACATTTATCTATAGCATTGTTTTTTACCGACAACATCAACTTTTTAATTGAATTATTTTTTAAAGAATCTTTTTCCGGCACGAAAACTATCTTTAATACCGGCAACTATTTTCCCATCTTTTTTACAATCTTCATAATATTCCATGTCCTGTTTATTGAGATTTCCACCATCAAACTTACCATTGTAATAGCGCAAAATATACCAAAGTCCCAAAATCAGGAAACCAATTCTCACCCAAGGATTTGTCGTCATTATAAGCTCATGATAATTCATAAATTTAACCTCACTAATTTATTTTTACTAAATCCATTTTTTGCATTATTTTATCAAAATCTCCTATTCCATTCATAAAAACAGTTCCATTTTTGGAAATGTTTACTTCAACCTTGTTTTTATATTTAGTAAAAATTTCTTCATTATATCTGTTCGTTAAAAAATGATATCTTTGATTGCTGGAACCGCACCAAGGACGAGAATAATCAAGTTTATCAACCTCAAAAGGAGAATCAATTAATAAATCAATGTTATCCAGAAGTTTTTTATTTATTGGATTTTGTTTGAGTTCTTCTAAATATCCACCAGTAAAACACAAAACTCCAAGCCCGAGATGTTTCACTTTCTCCGCAATTTCTCCAAGAGCCTCTGCTTGTTCAAAAGGCTCTCCACCAAGGAAAGTAATACCCTCAATTCCTTTTTGATTTTTTATATCGTCAATTATTTTATTAACCTCAATTAATTGCCCACCTGAATGTGACCAAGTATGGACAGCTTGACAGCCTTTGCAATAATGAGAGCAACCTTGAACCCAGATACAATATCGAGCTTCAGGGCCTTCTACTTTTGTATTTTTTAATATTTTAAAAACTCTTAGCTTCATCTTTATTTTTTCAAACCTTTAAAAAAAGTATCTTGTGCAAATTGGTATATTTTATACGATACAACTATAGCAACTAGAATAATTAAAAAAATACCGTGTTCTGGAGTACGAGGAACCATCATTATAAATCCACCTTTCTTTCAGCACTACGTTCAATCTTTTTGCGTGCATTTTTCATTTTGTTCACACAAATTCTATCTCTCAATTGTGTTTGCATGTGGGGTTTGAGTTTTAAGAATAAAAAGAAATCCTCAATAGTTTTAAATCCGCCAATTTCATCTCGTTTTTTAACAACTTTTTTAGCCATTACAATGCTGATTCCGGGGAGTTCTGTTAATTCAATTTCAGAACAGTTATTTATATCAAGTTTATCGTAGGCTACTTTTTTAGGCTCTTGAGAAGGTACAGGTTTAGGAGCTTGACCTTTGCATTCTATAGAAACCTTATACAATTTGCAGTCTTCTAATAATCCGTCAAAAGTTTTATTATGGCTAAAATTTACACAAAACATATCCCACAAATCTGTATATTCATGCACGTGAGATGATAAAATTCTAAATGTACGATAGGGGCTTCTTTTCTCTATTCCGGTAATAGTTACCCCATCAGAACCTAATTCCAATCTGCAGTATTTATTTGAGAGTTTTAAGTTTTTCCAGATATTTTTATATGGAACTAAGTAAATACTAGCCATTTTTAACGCAGATTTTCGTCTTGAAGCATTGTCTCCATCAACATTTACAGAATCTATAGTTGGAATTAATAATTTCCCAATCAATATATAACCAATTATTGCTATAATAAGAATTCCCCAAAATATTTCAGGTTGTGTCCACATAATAAGCAAAATGCATATAATAAGTGTTCCCAATAAACGATGTTTATAACGATTAGTCATGCCCCTCATTATAGTACTATTTTAAAAACCCTTCATACTTCATATAGTTTAAATTCCTAAAAAAGCCTTGAAATTTCTGTTAAATAGCACTAGAATAAGATACTATGGAAGATAAGTACGAAATATCCTTTGAAGAGATAAGAGCAAAACTTGTTGAAGAGCACTATCAACAAGAAGATATTGCTGAATTGGAGCAAGCCTTTGAGTTCGCAAAAAGGCTTCATTCCGGTCAATTCAGAATTTCTGAAGAACCATATATCATCCACCCAATGGAAGTTGTAAAAATTCTTATCGGGCTTAGAGCTGACAAACACACTCTTATGGCTGGCTTTTTGCATGATATTTTAGAAGACACTGACACAAAGCCGGAAGAAATTAAAGAAAAATTTGGAGAAGATGTTCTTAACCTTGTTCAAGGTGTTACAAAACTGGGTAAACTTCAATTCAAATCAAAAGAAGAGCGTCAAGCTGAAAACTTCCGCAGAATGTTTATTGCAATGGCAAATGATGTTCGTATTATTTTCTTAAAACTTGCTGACCGGTTACACAATATGCGTACTTTGAATTTTATGTCAGCACAAAAACAACAAAAAATTGCTCAAGAAACTCTTGATATTTTTGCTCCGCTTGCAAACCGTTTAGGGGTTGGTAAAATCAAAGCCGAACTAGAAGACTTGTCATTAAAATATTTACATCCTGATAAGTATTATGAAATTGCGCAACTTGTTTCACAAAAGAAAGCTGAACGAGAACTTGCGGTAAATATGCTTATTGATAAAATTTCAAAGGATGTAAAAGCAAGTGGTATTAATGCTAAAATCACGGGGCGTGCAAAACATTATTACAGTATTTACAAAAAAATGACTCGATTAAATGTCGCATTTCATGATTTATATGATATTACGGCAGTTCGTGTAATTGTTGATACTGAAAAAGAATGTTATGAGGTTTTGGGTTTAATCCATTCACAATTTAAACCTATTCCGGGGAGATTCAAAGATTATATTGCAATGCCAAAAGGTAATATGTATCAGTCTTTGCACACATCTGTAATTGGTCCTCGCCAAAAACCGTTGGAAGTTCAAATCAGAACGTGGGAAATGCACGAAATTGCTGAATATGGGATTGCGGCTCATTGGCGATACAAAGAAAAAGGTTCTAAAAAAGCAGATTCTGCGAATGATATAAAATTTTCTTGGATGAGAAAATTGGTTGAGTACAATAAAGATACCCAAAATGCAGAAGATTATGTAAATTCAGTAAAACTTGATATTTTTTCTGACCAAGTTTTTGCATTCACTCCAGGAGGAGATGTTTTAGATTTACCGCAAAATGCAACACCTGTTGACTTTGCATATCGTATTCACTCTGATGTCGGAAACAAAACGGTTGGAGCACTAATTAACGGTCGTATTGCACAGTTGGATACAAAACTCAAAAATGGCGATATTGTTGAAATTATGACGTCCAAGGTATCAGCTCCTCGTTTGGACTGGTTGAACTTTGTTGTAACAAAACAAGCTTCTTCTAAAATTAAACAGTGGTACAAAAAGAATAAACGTGAAGACCACATTGAAATTGGAAAAGCTAATCTTGAACATGAATTAACAAAATCTGTTTTTGATGATTACATGAAAAGTGGTGAATTTAATAAAGTCGCTAAACAAATGAATTATGTTAGCTGTGAAGACTTGTTTGCGGCTCTTGGATACGGCGAAACAACCGTTACAAAAATTATAAACAGACTCAAAAAACCGGCAAAACAAGAATCTCAAATTCAACATAGACCTAAAAAAGCTTCCGAAAAAGATATCATTGGCTTGGAAGGATTGCTTTACTCTTTTGCAAGATGCTGTTCTCCAATCCCAGGAGAGCCAATTGTCGGTGTTGTTACTCGCTCAAAAGGTGTTAGTGTCCATCGTTTGGACTGTAAAACTCTTGATGATGTTCCGCCGGAAAGATTAATTGATATTCATTGGTCCGGAAATAATACAAACAAAACTTATAACACAACTATTAGAATTGAAACTGCTGAAAAATTAGGCTTGTTAAAAGATGTTATTGGCGTAGTTGCTGATAATGACACAAATATTATTTCTGCAAATGTTAAATCCAAAGGTAAAGTTGGTATTATTGAACTTGGAATTGAGCTTGATAATATTTACACACTAAGAAAACTAATGACCGCACTTCAAGCCATGCCGGAAGTTTTTAGCGTAAAACGGATTCAAACTTCTTATACATCAGGTTCGCAAAATTTTACAAAGAAAACGAATAAGAATAGTAAAAAACAATCAAAATCTAAAAACTAATCTCAGGCAATTGATTCACAAGTTTTCATTAATTCTCCGATTTTGTTAAAATCGTAATCTTTTAGCATTTCTTTTTCTTTTTTGTTCAAGCGAGCTGACATCTCTACTGATAAAAACTTATTGGAAGTATCAAATGGCTTGTTCAATACTTCTTCATAGGCTTCTTGAGTATATTTCTTAATTGCTTTTTGAAGAGCTTTTTCGCTTTCTGTCATACTATCTTTATCTTTAACTTTTAATGGTTCCATAAATTGCTCAATATAGCGATATTTAGGATCAACATTTTTATTATTTCTTATCTTATAGAAAAGATTTTCAACATTTTTTAAATTATGCATAGCTCTAGTCATTAATTGAATTTCAGATTTGGTACCATCTGAATTTTTTACTATCAAATGCAATCCTGAATATCCGGACATACTATCAACATCTTTCCATATTTGAGTTGTCGGATTTTGGGTATCATATATAGCGTTCTTTAGTTTTTGCAATTGTTCCGGCTCTAAAGAATCAAACGTTTGTGGAGCAGTTCTGCTTTTATAAATAGTTGGCAATCTGTGATATTCTGCTTCTTCAATATTTAGTTTCCCTTCACAAATTTCTTTTGAAAGTTTTTTTATAAACTCACCTAGTGATTTTTTATCTTCCAACACAAAGCATAATCCTGAAACATCAGTCATATTAGCTAAAAGTTCTTTTTTCCCAAGATTTCCCCAACCACGAGAAGCAGTTTTTTGGATAATTGAATCTTCGGACTTAATTCTATCAAGCATAGTAAATAAGTACTTTTGGGAATTTTTATTGTTAATAACTTCATGCGGATTTGGTTTTATTTGTCCTTTGAATAACTCTTGCAAATGATTTTTTAATTCAGCATGAGGTTTCTGTATATGAGAGCGTAACAACCTCGCAAGTTGCAACGTAATTCCATCTGAACGCTTACCGGCTGCTTTTGTTGTTTGTTGAACAGCATGTACAGCTTTTTTAGCTTTTGCGGCAGCTCCAAATGATACAGTATCATTTAACAATGGCGAAGCCATTGTTAAACCAAACCGAGGTTCGGTTACTGATTGTTGAGGAGTATTTCCTTTGAAAGGGGTTGTGATTCTAAAATTACTTACTGATAAAATATTCATTATTTACACCAAAATAAAACTTCTACGTTTATATTAAAACACGTAGAAGTTAAAAATTTACTTTTTTTTGAAAAATATTAAGAAATTTTAACAATTTCTTGTTCAAGCTCTTTTTGTTCAACTTTATTTTCAAAGCCGGTAAACTCGCAAATCTGTCTTGCCCATTCTCTTACAATTTCATCTTCATCTAATTTATAAGAAATCGGGGTGCCAACTTTTAAAGTCATGTGTTTTTCAAAAAGTTTGTGAGCATATCCATCAAAACCGCAAATTCCAACAGGAACAATATCTGCTTCAAATTTTTTAGCAAACATTACAAAGCCTTTTGTAATGTTTGCAATTACAGGTTCTTTAACAATTTTACCTTGAGGGAAAATTCCTAATGACCAAGGAGTATTAAATACAGCTTTTACGGTTTTAAAAGTAGCCAATTCCGGTTTCTCCCTATTTACCGCAAATGCACCCAGTGCGTGTACTAAAAATCTTAAAAGACGATTTTTATCTGTAAACAATTCTTGTTTTGCCATATATACAACTCTTTTTCTCACTGCATAAGTGAGCATTGGCGGGTCTAAATACGAAACGTGATTTCCTGCAAATATCAAACGAGAACCCTTTGGTACGTTTTCTCTTCCTTCAACTTTAATGTTGTACATTAACTTTGAAACAGGTATTACAACAAAAATCACAAATAGAATGTAAAAAATAGTTCTTAGCAATCCATAATCTTTTTCAGTTCTTTTATTATAATTCTTTTCCATTTTTTCTCTACCCATAGAAAACTAAACTGCAACACTTGCATCATATCTAAATCCGGTAAGCTCCTGAATTGCCACAATCCATTTTTCTACCATTTCATCAACATTATCAGAATAAGGAATTATTTCTCCAATTTTTATAACGATTTTACCGCTAAATGGCATTCTTTTAGCTTCATGAGAACCAACTAGTCCAACCGGTAAAATTCCACATTTTGTAGATTTTGCTAATGCTGCAAACCCTTTTGTAATATGGCTAATCGCCCCTGGAGCTTGTCTTGTTCCCTGTGGAAAAATTCCAAATACCCAATCAGTTTTTTTAATTGTCAAAACTGTTCTAATTGTAGAAACACTCAGATTTTCTCTATCTACAGCAAAAGAGCCAAGCCAATTTAACCACCATCTCATGAACGGATTTTCAAACAACTCTTTTTTTGCCATATATGCAACAGGTCTTGGTAAAATACTCGCAACCATTGGAGGATCCAATGTCGAAAGATGATTCGGTGCAACAATGTAATCATTTGATTGCGGAACATTCTCTAATCCTTGTACTTCCAAACGGTAAACAAGTTTCAAACGTATCATATAGAATATGTGAGTTATTACAAATTGAAATAACCGTCTCCAACGATTAAAAAATTTTTGACTTCTTGAGTCATGTTTTTTTGCGGTTTTAGTATTCTCTTTTGACATATATACTCCTTAATATAGCAATATTCTACCATAAATATGCAGGATAAAATAGTTTGTTTGAGTTATTCTTCATCTTCTCTAAAAACATCCTCAAGATGTTTAATTTTCTCTTCTTTCTCTTCCTCAAGGTCTTCATCATTTTCATCTTTATCAAGCAGTGAAAGTGTTTTTTTATGCTTTTTTGCATTTAAAACAGATGCAACATTGTTCATTGCAAGAGAATTTAAAGTTGCTCTTAAAAGAGCACTACGGTCAACAAAAGGTTGGTTATAATAACTTTCATCCTCTTCACCTTCAGCCGGTGGAAGATACATTGCTTCCGAGCCATATTTTTCTTGGCTCATTTTAGCTGCAGTGCCCGATGGGTCGCCACTTTTGAAGTTGAACGAACCGCCGATTCCAAAAAATCCTGCTGACCTATTATCTACCACTTTTTAGACCTCATGTTGAAGATACAAATAAATTATAAATATCCTCACAAGATAATATAACCCCTAAATAGATTATTTTGCTAGTTTATTAAGAAGTCTTTACAAAAATTAACATCATGATATTTTAAGCAAGGTGAATTATTTATTCAACTACGCAAACTCCGGAGGAAACAAATTTTAAACCGTTTATAAATTGATATTCTTCACTCATGCCGGAAGTTTTAACATTTTCCAGTAGAAAATAAGTAGAACCTGAACCGGACATAATTGCTTGAGGATAAGTTTTTTTTATTTCTTGCAGTTCTTTGTAATCATCAAAAATTGCATATTCCAAATCATTATAAAGATATGATTTTACATCATCTCCATCTAAAATCGCAATCAACATTTTTTCTGTCATATTATTTTGAGGTTTAATTTCTTTTAGAGAATATTTTTTATAAGCTTCTCCAGCAGAGATTCCCAAGCTTATTGGTTTTATTAATGTCAAATCAGATTCTATATCAGGCAACTTTTTAGTTATTTCACCCCTTGAAGTTGCAAGAATACAACCACCTTGTAAGCAAACATTCAAATCAGAACCCAATTCTGCACACAATTCATTCAATTGACTACTACTGAATTTTTCCAACAAATAATTTAATCCATAGAGCGTTCCGGCAGCATCTGTGCTTCCTCCGGCAAGTCCGGCTGCAATTGGAATATTCTTTTCAATATGCACTGATATTGAAAGATTATTTATATCTGCTTTTTTTAAAAATAAATCAATCGCTTTATAAACAAGGTTTTTTTCATTGTAAGGAATTTCAGAACTTGTTCCTGAAAGATTAATTTCTGTTGTCTTTGATTCCTCAATAGAAATTGTTAAATAATCATACAAACTAATTGTTTGCATAATGCTTTTTATATTATGAAATCCGTCTTCTCGTTTATTTACAACTTCAAGAGTAAGATTTACTTTCGCCGGACATTTTATTTTTATAGTGTTCATAAAACAATAGTATCACAAAATAAATCACTCTAAAGAATTACTCCTCAAGAAGATTTAAAAAGGTTAAAACATACGTTATTATTAGTATGTAAGTCGGAGACAGCTGATGTATTGTCGCTTTCGACGCTTTAAAAATTTTAATAGGGCATTGTGTGTGTTCGGCTTACTTCTTTAAAACCAAATTTATCTTTTCAGATACGATATCCGACTCTCTTTGTTCTCTTCCAAAGAGAGTTTTTTGTTTTTGAGATGTGAGAATGCGGAAAAATTAAAAATTTTCCGCAAATTCTAATTCATACAAGCTTTACTGAAAAATTAGCTTGTACTATAATAAAAATAGAGTAAAGAAAAAGAGTGAGATGGTATGAAAGAACAAAAAATTGCAGTTATCGGATTTGGAATGTGGGGACGTAATATTGTCCGTAATTTCTACAATCTTAATGTGTTAGATATTGTTTGTGACCTTGATGAAGAAGCACACAAAAAAATTCAGGAACAATTTCCGGGGGTTAAAGTTACAAAAGACTTTAATGATATTATAAATGATGAAACGATAACTGGAGTTGCAGTTGTAACTCCAAGTCATACGCACTTCAAGATAGTAAAAGCAATGCTTGAAGCCGGTAAAAATGTTTATGTTGAAAAACCTATTTCAACTGTTGCGGAAGAAGCTCGTGTGCTTACTGAATTAGCAGAAGAAAAAGGTTTGATTCTCATGGTTGGGCACTTGTTGCTTTATCATCCGGCAGTAAACCGCTTAAAAATGCTTATTGAAGAAGGGGTTTTGGGTGAATTGGTTTATGCACAAAGTGATAGACTCAATGTAAATTACCACAAGAACGACAGAAGTGTTATGTGGGATTTAGCACCGCATGATGTTTCTATGATAGCGTATGCAACAGGAAAAGACCCTGTAAGGGTAATTTCTGCCGTTGGATGTTCTTCTGACAGAAATGAAATCATGGATATAACTCATTTAACGATTGAGTTTGAAGGTGGCATGATTGGGCAAATTTCTGATAGTTGGATTACACCGCAAAAACACGTAACATTACTTATTCGTGGAACAAAGGCTACGGCTATTTTTGATGATACTTTACCGGAAAATAAACTAAAAGTTTATGATAACTTTATTCCGGCAAATACACAAGATTATCCACTTGACTATATTGAAATTGAACCGCTTAAACTTGAATGTCAACATTTTGTAAATTGTTGTGCATCAGGTCAAAAAGCTCGTTCAGATGGAGAAAATGGTTATACTGTAACAAAAATTCTGGAAGAAGCTGAAAAAATAATGATGGGTTCTAAGCTGGAAAAACTTAATCAAAAAGACTTTGCTCTATCAAGAATGAAGGTATAAAGATAATAACCGATAATCCGTTCCAAAGGAGCACTTGGAAGGATAAATAAATTTAGTAGTAATGGGGAATGTGCTCCGCCCATAGGTTAAAAGTAGTCTGTTCCAAAGGCACACGGAGAAGGCGAACAAGAATATGGTAGTAACACAAAATGTGTGCCGTTTAAAGGTTTAAAGTAGTCCGTTCCAAAGGAGCACTTGGAATGATACATGAATTTGGTAGCAATAGGGAATGTGCTCCGCCCAAAGGTATAAAAAGATGGCAAATTTTATTTCAATTTTCAGAATATTTGTAATGTTTTATGCAGCATATTTAATTTATGCATGCGAGGGTAATACAGTAGCTTATTCTTGGGCATTGGTTTTGACAATTTTAGCATTCGCTCTTGATGGGGTAGATGGTTATGTTGCGAGAAAATTCCACGAAGAGTCAAAATTTGGCGCATTGCTGGATATAATGGGTGATAGAATTGTTGAAAATACTTATTGGATTCTATTTGCTGTTATGGGTTGGATTAGTATATTGTTCCCACTGATAGCTATTACAAGGGGATTTATTACAGATACGATTAGAAGTGCTGCTATGGAACAAGGATTGACACCTTTTGGAATGCAAGTTAATCCGGTTTGTAAATTTATTACAGGCTCAAGATTTATGAGAATAAGCTATGCAGTAGCGAAAGTTGTTGCATTTGTATTAATTGTTGCATCAAAGAGTCCTGTTTGTCCTAATGCAGAATTAGTTTGGACAATAGGTTACTGGGCAGCAGTGTTTGCTATTGTATTTTGTGTTGTAAGAGGTTTACCGGTTGTAATTGAAGCAAAGTATTTATTTCAAGATAAAAAGGATGTAGCATAAGATGTTAAACATCGTTTTGTATGAACCTGAAATCCCGCAAAATACAGGTAATATTGCACGACTGTGCGCATGCACCGGTTCATCTTTGTATTTGGTGGGAAAATTGGGCTTTTCTCTTTCAGATAAATATACTAAAAGAGCCGGATTAGATTATTGGGATAGTGTTGATTTACACAAAGTTAATTCAATGGAGGACTTGTTCAAAGAGTTCCCTGAAGGCAGGTTTTTCTATTTAACAACAAAAACTAAACGCAAATACACTGAAATTGAGTTTAAGGATGGGGATTTTCTTGTTTTTGGTCCTGAATCAAGAGGCTTGCCACAAGAATATGTTACATCTGAGACTGCATTAACAATTCCAATGAAAGAGGGACAAAGAAGTTTGAATCTATCCAATTCGGTTGCAATTGTAGCTTATGAAGGAATTAGACAAATAGGTTTGTAAATTCACCGGATGATTTACTTGCAAAAGTGAAATGTTTATCGTAAAATACTCTTACGGCGACATGGCCAAGTGGTAAGGCAGAAGCCTGCAAAGCTTTTATCCCCCAGTTCGAATCTGGGTGTCGCCTTTTTATTTTACTAACAACGTCACAAATCTAAAAGAATATATGGAAATTATCGAATTAAATCAATTCTGGGAGCAAATAAAAGCCGAACTTATTGAGGCTTTACCTGATAGTGCACATCCTTGGATTTATCCGCTTGAAATTTCCGGCTATGACAAAGGGGTGTTAACTGTTGTAACCGGACAGATAATGGGAAGAGATTTACTCCGTAAAAATCATTATAAACAAATTTTGGAAGTTCTTAAACGAGTTACTAAAAATGAAGCATCCGATTTTGTAATAATATATGATGCTAATGCGGCAAAGAACTTAAAGAAAGAAAATGAAAAAATTCAGAAAAAAGTTGCAGCAGCTGCGATTAAAGAACAAGCTATGGAAAATTTGTCTTATATGCAGTCAGCTTCAAATCTGAATTTAAAATACAAATTTGAAAACTTTGTTGTTGGGGAAAACAATAAATTTGCACATGCGGTTGCAATGGCTGTAGCGAAAGCCCCTGCTAAAAAATATAATCCGCTTTTTATATATGGGAATTCCGGTTTGGGCAAAACGCATTTAATGCAAGCAATCGGACATTACACTATCTTTAATAATCCGAAATTAAAAGTTAAATATACAAAAACTGAGGATTATATAAATGATTTTATTTCTAACTCAAGAAACAGCAAAGATCAAGTTGAAAACATGTCAAAGTTCAACCGTAAATATACGAATATTGATATAATTTTGATTGATGATATTCAATTTATTGAAGGCAAAAAGAAAACAATGGATCAAATGCAACATACATTTGATAGTCTTTATAATAAAGGAAAACAAATTGTTATAACTTCGGACAGACTTCCTAAAGATATTCCGACATTAACAGCCGCTTTGGATTCAAGATTTGCAATGGGCTTGATGATTGAACTTGCGCCTCCTGATGAAGATACAAGATTTGAAATAATAAAAAAACTTGCTATAGATAATGGATTGAATTTTGATGAAAAGGCTTTGCGTTATATTGCAAAACATTTTTCTAAAAATGTAAGAGAGTTAGAAGGAGCTTTTAATAAAGTTTGTGCTTATGCAGAAATTACAGAACAAGCTTTGGATTTAAAATTGGCAAAAGATGTTTTGAAATGTGAAGATAGTGAAAATGAAATCAGCTTTGAAGCAATAGCACAAGTTACAGCTCAATATTATGACGTTGATATTTCAGATTTAAAAGGTACTGCAAGAGGACAAAAGATTTCTACAGCAAGACACATGGCTGTGTATTTGGCTCGAGAAATCACTGAAAAAAGTTTTGTTAGCATTGCTGAATATTATAATAAAAAACATACAACAATTATGTTTGCACATGAAAAAATTAAAAAAGAAATTGTTGCAAACAATGAATTAGCCTGTGCAGCAAGAGAAATTAAACAGGCGTTGAAAGTAATCTAGCCGAGGTTGCTAGTCGTTAATAAAAATAATTTATGATACTTATTAGGTGTAAAGGGGATAGATAAAAAGGGGTTCCATAAAATTATGTTAGATAATATTAAATACCTGATGAGTTTAAAAACTGTTGATAAAAATATTTTGGAAGGCAATTTTGAACTTGCTTTGGAAAAGTTAAACTTTTTAATTCGAGAAGAATATAAACCTTCTGTGACCTATTTAAAGCGAGGACAACTTTGCAAAAAATTACTTATGTATGATGATGCATATTCTGATTTTACTTATGTAATTGGACATTGTGCACAAAAACAAGAAGCTTTTTATGAAAGAGTGTTCTTAAACTATGAAATTTCAAATTATTATGAAGCAATTACCGATGCAAATATTGTTTTGAGTTGGGATGAAAACAATTTTGAAGTAAAGCGAATAAAATTTTTATCTCTTGTTTTTTCTATGCAAGATAATTTAGCAAAGAATTTTATCTTAGATATTTTTGAGTTTCATAAATTTAAAACTATACAATTTTTGTTTAATGAAGTTGCTTTAACTTTGGCTAAGGATGAATATTCAAAAGCTTTAAGGTTATTAGAAATAATTGATTCTATTGATAAAGATAACCCGATTAAACTATTAAAAGAATCAAATATTTATGGACTTGTCGGAAATAAAGACAAACAAAAAGAAATTTCTGATAAGATTGATTCAATTTTCCCGAAATATTTTGTTTCTCACTTTAGATTTACAGATATGTATCAAGACAAAGACTTGTTAGAAATCTGTTTTTTGCTTGAATTAGAAATCTTTGATAAACAAGGACTATTTTTGTATCCGTTTAGAGTTTTGGAAGGGTATAAGAATCATTTAGAAGGACATATTATTGATTCAAAAGAATGTTTTGAAAAAGCAATCCAGATTAATCCAAACAAACCGGAAGGGTATGTTTTGCTGGCTCAGACCTTGCAATTGATGTCAGGTTATGACAATCCTGAATATAAAAAAGATGCAGAATTAAATTATCAAAAAGCAATGGAAATTTTCCAGCAAGAAAATTTGCAAGACAAAGTTGAAGAAATGAAACGTCAACTTAAACATTTGAATTCAAGATTGAGCTTGAAGTGACTAGGTTTAAAAGTGAATGAGCGAATAAGTTGTTACGTTTTTTTTGTTTCTACAATGAGCAAAACGCTCTATTGTTGAAATGGATGGTGCTCGTTTATTATAGCTTCCAAATTGAACTTGTGTATTTATATATCTTACGTGCTAAATTACCAATATGCCAAGCTTCTTTTTCCAATAAATTATTTCTATATGCTTCATAACCCTCGGTTTTGTTAGGATAATCCGCATAACTATTAATGTATTCTAAACCTTTTTTATATTCAGGAGTATTAGGTTTAAAACGTTCCAATTGCCCAAATCTTTCATCTAGAAATTCTCTGGCAAAAGCTAAGTATTTTTTAGTAAGCATTTCTTTGCCTTTATTTGACCTCATCAAAGAAGATTGCTTAAGAATTGCTTCTGCAAATTTATCAGGATCAGCTCTGTAAGCATCTGCAAATTGTTTCATGTGTTTTACTTCATGAAAACCAGTTACAAAAGTATGCCCTTGTATACTTCGAATAAGATTATCTCGACTTGTCCGTGGCATTATATTTATTCCTCCCACCGGATTGGCATTCCCATATTCAGTTTGTTCAAGAGCTGTTTTTAATTTGCTGTCCTTAAGTTTTTGGATATTTACTTCTGTTGCGACTTTTTCAATTTCATAATCTTTTTTCAATTGTTCAATAAGTTGCTTTGTAAAATCTTCCGTGTTCTTATTTTTACAAATTTCTTTATATTTTTTAACCAAAGCCTTTACTTCATTAGAAGATAAATCTTTTTCGAAAATTTCTTTAAAGCATTTTTGAATTTCTTCAAAAGAAGGTTTTGAAAGTTTTCTTTTTAAAACAACACTTCCATAAATTAAAAGGATGGCGGAAACTGTACCTAACGCAATTTTCTTTGCGGGATTCTTTTTTTGAGGAGTTTCTGCAATTATTTCTAAATTTTCTTTTTGAAACTCATCTTTTTCAGGCGAACTAATTAAATCAGATTTAATTTCTGTGTTTTCGTCCTTTTCAACGTTAGAAACATTGCTATGAAAATTAATACTGGTATTTAATTGTCCAACCTTTAATGACATATTTTAAACCTTTTGATACAAACTTACATTTATAACAAAACTTGAAAAAATAAAAATTGCGCTATAAATTCAAGACTCCCAAAAAACGAATATATTTATTCATGTCAAGTCCATATTCTTTTGCAATAGCATCTAGCTCCGGTGTATCAACATGATAATTGTCATCATAATAAAACCGACCAATTTTATTTAAATAATATTTATAATCCAATTTTTCATTTCTAGTCATAGATTTCATTTTTTCAATATCTTCTGGATAGTAAATAACTCTTTCTGCAATTGTATCATTTCTGTATGTACTATCGGCTCCCTCACACCAGTTAGGATACTTGCGAGACACTATTTTTTCTCTTTTTGGTGTAGTTGAACTCTTTTCAAATGTATCTTTTACTAGAGGTTTTAACTTCCCGACAAAAAATCGTCTTATCTGACTAAAGATATTCTTTTTTTGATTTGTTATTGTTGGTATCAATTCTACTTTCATATATTTATTCCTTAATGTAATATTTTTCAGGATTTAAACCCAATGAGCACATAAATTCTTCGTATTCCTTTTTGGTCAATGTTTCTCCATAATAAAACCGACCAATCTTATCTAAATAATCCATATAATCCCATTTTTCTTTTTTAGTCATTGTTTTCATTTTTTCGACATCTTCCGGATAGTAATGGACTGTCTCTGCTATAGTAGGATTCCTATATGTACTATCGGCTCCCTCACACCAATTTGGATACTTGCGAGATACTATTTTGGGGGGTGTGGTTGAACTCTTTTCAAATGTATCTTTCATAAGTGGTTTAAGTTTCCCAACGAAAAATCGTCTTATTTTACTAAAGATGTTTGTCTTTTGATTTGTTATTGTTGGAGTTAGTTCTACTTTCATTTTTCATCCTTGATAATATATTTATTCATGTCAAGTCCGTATTCTTTTGCAATAGCATCTAATTCTGGCGAATCAACATGATAATTGTCATCATAATAAAACCGACCAGTCTTATCCAAATAATCTATATAAGCCCATTTTTCATCTCTAGTCATTGTTTTCATTTTTTCAACATCTTCTGGATAGTAGTGGATTGTCTCCGCTATAGTAGGATTTCTATATGTGCTATCCGCACTTTCACACCAATTTGGATCTTTGCGGAAAGTTATTACTTCATCTTTCGGCAATCTGCAATATCTTCGTTCAAATCTATCTTCTTTTAGGGTTTCAAGTTTTCCCACAAAAAACCTTTTAACTCTAGTTAAAAAGTTTGTCTTTTGATTTGTTATATTAGATATTGATTCAATTTTCATTTATTTATCCTTGATAATAAACTTATTCATGTCTATACCATATTCTTCTATTAGTTTGTCCAATGCTGGTGTATCAACATGATAATTGTCATCATAATAAAACCGACCAGTCTTATCCAAATAATCCATATAATCCCATTTTTCATCTCTAGTCATTGTTTTCATTTTTTCAACATCTTCTGGGTAATAACGAACAGTTTCTGCAATAGTATTATTTCTATATGTACTATCAGCTCCCTCACACCAGTTTGGATATTTACGAGATACTATTTTTTCTCGTTTTGGTGTAGTTGAACTTTTTTCGAATGTATCTTTTACTAGAGGTTTCAACTTCCCGACAAAAAATCGTCTTATTTTACTAAAGATGTTTGTCTTTTGATTGGTTATTGTTGGTGTTAATTCGACTTTCATATATTTATCCCTTTCTTGTATTTTAACAATTTACAATTATTTCGTCAACCGGTTTCTGCTCTAATGTTGCATCAAAATACCACAAATTTTTCTTAGGACAATATCTGGCATTTTTTATTTTTAATACACCATTTCTTTGCCCTAAAAATTCTGCTTCATTTAAACGTTCAATGTTATAACTTTCAATTGATGCACCTTTCGTTCCAGCCGGTATTTTTATATTCCATTTGATTTTACCTGCGTAGTTTTTTATTGCACTTTCTGTCATTCCTATTGACATAAAGCGTGGTTGATGAATTTTTTTCCCAATTATATATTTTCGAGCAAAATCATTAACAAAATTTTTGTCATAACAATTTTTTAGATATTTGTCTCGAAATATACTACTGAATTCTTCCATCAAATCAGCCAAACTAAAGTTTTGACCTTCGTATTTAATCCCAGACAGAATCCCAAAACTTTGATCACCACGATAACCTACAAAATCTTTTTTCACAGTGAACATATCTAAGAATTTTGTAATTCCGTCAATATTTTCTTTTACTTCTTTAGTTATTTCATTTTTGCTAAGTGGTTCATGTATAAGATTTGAATTAATCTTGTATCTAAAAACCGGTAAAATCAATTCTTTAGGTTTTCGAACAATTCCATCATAAGCAATTTCCCATTGAGAAGGATTGAATTCTAAAAACTCATTAGTTTGTTTAGTCAATCTCATTGTACGAGTAAACAAAGCAAGTTTTTGGATATTCGGAACATTATCTGTATCAGAAAAACCTTTCCATCGTTCAATATATCGACCATTTTCCTTGTTCATAAAATTTTGTATTATTTTGAAATCTGTCTCTGATAACTCAGATTCTAAACGAATCTTTTGCCGAGGAGTATCTACATTATGCCACAGAGTATTCATTTCACGAAAAAGGTAATTATTTTCATCTAACTTGCCGGTCGGAAATAAAGCTTTAACTTCATCAAGACTTATGACTTTCTTTTGAGAACTCAAACAAATTTCATCAAGCGCAGGACGTAGAGTTTTTAAACTTTCCGGAGTTATTCGAGTAAATTGTGGTCGTTGAACAAAACTTGTTGCAAGCTTGCCACTATTTTTAGTGATTAAATTTATTACCGGCTTAATGTTAACCAAAATCTTTTTCCCTTAATTTTTTCCTATGATTATTTAAAGTTATTTTTCTTGAGGAAATTGCTAAATTTGAGGGGAATGTTAAGAAAAGTTAAGAAAAGTTAAGCAAGAAGTTTGTAGTTTGGAGTACTTAACTGCCTGACTTACAGATTAGCTAAGATTTTGCACAACAAAACAGACCTCTGATTTTTTATCAGACATCAATCATAAACAGACATAACATCTTTTTTCAAAAATAAAAAATTAGCTTTCTTTGATTGGATGAGTTATTACCTTATCCCATGGATCTTTAAGTTTCAAGTATTCAATACTTTTTTCTTGAAGTTTTTTAATCATTTGTAAGATTTCAACTTCGTTTTCAAAGGTGTCAAATCTGCATACGCTCATAGATACCCCCACTTTTTAAATATAATAAACACACTTGTATAAGACCACTTGCATTATAACATTTCTGTGTAAATTTAAATTTATCTCTTAATACAATTAGAGTAAGTTCGAAAATCATTAAAATAACTTCGATTATATCAGAAGTTATTTATATATTCAAATTCCCTTATAATTAACTTTCCCGCTTGTTATCGGTTGAAAATAATCAAGTTTATTAATAGAATGAGTATCTATAATTGTTGCCGGTGGCAGAATTGAGCCTTTATACAAAGCTGATGACATTCGTCTGTAGAATTTATCAAGCCATTCTTGTTTTTGTTCTTTGGAAATATTGTTTTTCTTTTCGTAAACAAATTCTGCATTCATTAATGTTTGATAATTTTCTTGTCGATTTTCAATTCTCCAAATAATTTCGTCCAAAAATTCATAAGGCATTAATGCATCTTCTGCGCATAGAGTTTTTCCTGTATTTGGGTCAATTGCAAGCTCAGCTCCGGGGCGTTTCAGAATAATTGATTCCGGAATAACGTTTTTTTGAGCTCTGTTTTTATTTATCCATCTAGCCAGTGCAAATAATTTTGTCTTTGTAATATCTGCAATTGGAGCGAAACCGCCTGACATATCTCCATTTATTGTAGCGTAACCCATATAGGCTTCTGACTTATCGGAAGTTGCAATCGGAATACAAGACTCGAATTCATTTGCTACCCCAAACAAATACATTGCTCTTGAGCGAGCTTGAATATTATCAGGCGTAAACGATTGTTTATATCTGCAATTCCAATTCTTCTCAACTTTTACAAAAAGTTCTTGAAAACAATTATCTGTAGTTTCAAACATTGGTTTTATAGAAGCTTCTGCAAAACCAATCCCAAGATTTTCCGCCAATTCTTTTGCATCAGATTTACTTTCGTTACTGGTTAATTTTGATGGCATTGAAACACCAAATACATTTTCTTTTCCCAATGCATCAACCAAAATAACTGAACAAACAGTTGAATCCAAACCTCCGGATAAACCTAAAACAGCTCTTTTTAAACCACATTTTTTAAAATAATCACGAACAGCTTGTACTACAGACTTGTAAGTCCTTTCCAAATCCCATTCATAATCCAGTGTAAAATCTGTTGGTGATTGTTTGGATTCGGAAGAATAAATTTTGCCTATTTTTCTAAACGGATTTACAATCAAAAGTTGTTCTTCAAAATCTTTTGCACGGGCAAAAATATTTCCTTCTTCGTCACAAACACAACTTTGACCTGCGTATGACCAGCCATCAATTGCTCCAACCTGATTTAACTGCAAAACAGGTCTTTTTACTTCTTTAGCAAATCTTTTTAAATCTTGTTCCAAGATAAATTGAGAACCAGCTCGAGATGGAATTGCAATAGGTTTAATCAAAAATTCTACTCCATCATGAAATTCTTTAGAAGTAATAAATTCTCTATTTTCTAGAATCTTATCAATTTTACCGTTTCTTAAAATTGCGTAAACTTGTTTTTTATTTTTATTAATGAATCCCAGTAAAACTGCTGATTTTTGCACAGATTCTGCGATTTTAGCTAACCATTTTTCAATCTCATCCAAAATAAATGGATATCTATCAATAAAATCCGACATTTTAAATCCTAATAGTGCATTTTGAGGAAAAGCAACGATATCAAGATTTAAAGACTCTGCTTGTTTTATAAATTCAATGATTTTATTTGAGTTGTATTCCAGATTTCCAGCAATAGGATTAATTTGGGCTATTCCTACAAATCCACCCATTGCTAAACTGTTCTTTATAACATCATCCAACTCAAACATTTTCAAATCCTCCGTTTATGAGCTTAATTGTATCGCTTAAAAACTTGCGTGCAAGAAATTTTGATTAATTGTTTATACTAAAATAAACATCTTTTAAACGCTTTTTACTGATATGTGTGTATAATTGAGTAGTCGAAACATCACTGTGACCAAGTAATTCTTGAACAACTCTTAAATCTGCTCCGTTTTCTAAAAGATGTGTTGCAAAACTATGTCTTAATGTGTGAGGAGAAATATTTTTATGAATTTTTTTACCACTTTCATGAATAAAGCTATAAACATCTTGTCTATTTAAAAATCGTCCTGAACCGTTAACAAGAAGTCTTTTTGAACTAAGATTATATTTTTTAAGAATTAAATCTCGAATTGGTAAATATTTTTTTAGAGCTAGAATGGCTCTTTCTCCAAAAGGTACAATTCTTTCTTTTGAACCTTTCCCAAAACATCTTATATATTTTGAATTTATGTCTATATCGTTTATTTTTAAATTAACCAACTCAGAAACCCGCAATCCGCAACTGTATAAAAGTTCAATCATTAATGCTTGTATTTCGTTCAAATTTTCATGTAAAAGTTCTTCAATTTCTTTTATTGAAACAACTTTTGGCAATCTTTGAGGAACTTTAGGCTGTTCAAGAGTTGAAGCAGGATTTTTGTTTAAAATATTCATTGAAAATGTCCATTTAAAAAATCCCCGTATTGATGCAACTTTTCTAATAATTGTTGTTGGTGCAAGTTTTCGTTCTTTTAAATTCCTAATATAAGTATTAATATAAATTCTATCTATTTTTTCTATAGAATCTGCATTTGTCGCAAAATCATACAAATCTCTACGATATGCATCAATCGTATTTTGAGAAAGCCCCTTTTCTAGCTCTAAGTATTCAAGATATTGTGAAATAATTTCGTACATTTTTTATTACAATCTCAAAACAACTATTATTATATAGCAAATTCCGGTATCAATACAAATAGAGATTGAAAAATGTAACACAATGCATTACAATGTAATTAAAGGTAATATATTGCAACGCAAAGGAGTTACAATGGCTTCAGAACAATTTTCACTCAGACTATCAAAAAAAACAAAAGATATGCTTCAAGCATTAGCTGATGCAACAGGCAGAACAAAAGCTTTTCTTGCTCAAGATGCAATTGAACGATATCTTGAACTTGAATCATGGCAAATAAAATCCATACAAGACGGCATTAAAAATGTAGAAGAAGGTAATACCGTATCAATAGATAATATAAAAGAAGAATGGGGTATTGAATAAATGCCATACAATATCCAATTTACTGTTTCTGCAAAAAATGACTTAAATTCTATAAAAAAATATATTTGTAATGATAATTACAATATCGCAAAACAAGTTGTGAAAAATATCATTGATTCTATAGAAAATTTAAAATATAATCCTGCAATGGGTCGTGCAGGAAGGGTTTTGAGAACAAGAGAATTAATTATACCAAAATATCCATACATCGTTCCATATCAAGTAAAAGATAATAATATATATGGATTAAGGGTCTTGCACACTTCCAGAATTTGGGAAGACAGTAATCTATAATCTCAAATACGCTTCTCTAATAATAAAATCTTCTAACATTTTTTTATCAGAGGCTGAAAGCTTCATGTCATTTATCATTATACAGAACGTATATTTTTTCCCGCTCTTTGAAGTCAAGTAACCGGCAATTGAACTCAAATCTGACAAAGTTCCTGTTTTTGCCTTTAAATTATCTTTTATTGGGAGCATTCTGTGAGTAAGAGTTCCTTCCCCAGGACTTGGAAGGTTGTCCATAATTTTGTTATCTTTGTTAACAGATAAAAAGTCTGTAATAAAATCTGCTGAAACAAGATTGTTTTTTGAAACTCCGCTTGCGTCAGTAATTCTAATTCTTGAATTATCAAGTTTATTTTTTACACAATAATCATTGAACATTTTTATGCCGGCAGAATCTGAACCTGTTTCTAAATTCAAATATTTCCCTCCAGCAATTTTAAACATTGTTTCTGAAACCATATTATTGCTATTTCTGAAAATATCAACAACTGCTGTATCTATCGAATGAGTAATTTCTTGTCTTAAAATATCATCTTCTTTTAATTTATTGGGAACAAAAGTATTCTTTAAATAAATACTTCTTTCTTCCAACGATTTGGCTAATTGAATATTAAAATATCTTTGCAAATTGTTTACAGGAATATAAATTACAGTCGGTCTGGCAACAGTTCCTGAAAGCATTAAAGTATTTGCTGATACATTATTATCTCTATGAATATCAATTTTTGTTTTATCAGATGTTGTTATATTGTTAAAAAATACCAAAGGATATTTACTTGGGTTAATAATTGTTGCGTACCCTCCTTTTTCAGAAGGCATTACTGTTAATTTTATAAGGTTTTTATCCAAATTATATGAACCAAATCTTGGCATAAGAATATTCATATCGTCATCCCATTGCCAACCTTCGCCCCAAGTTTTTGAGTCCAAAATTCTATCATCAACAAAAATCATTTGAGCATCTTTATCAACATTTTTAACTAAAGTTTTTAAATCTTTGGAAATTAAATATGGGTCAGCACCAAGTTTTAAAAGATAGGTGCCTTTTCCTCTTGAATAAATTCCTGTTGCAAATTGATAATCTTCCCCCAATACTTCATAAGCAACCGGAGTTGTTAGAACTTTTTGTACAGAAGCAGGATTCATAAGCATTTTGTCGTTTAGTGAATAAACTATTTTTCCATTATCTGCACTCTTTATAGAAATTGCTAATGATTCAATATCAACACCGGAATCATTTATAACCGTAGAAAAATCTTTTTTTACAGCCTTTGCTTGAACATTTAACACAAAAGCTAACATCAAAAAAAGTGTTAATAATATTTTTTTCATCTTATTATTACCTCATAAGAGTCTTTTATATCATCCAAAACTCTGCATTTATCCCTAAAATTATACATTTCTTCTAAATCTATTTCTGCATAAATTCCATCTTCAATTTTATTAATTTCAGATAGAATATCTCCTTTGTAATCTAAAATCATAGAATGACCTAAATTAGCACCGTCTTTTAATTCTCCGGTTTGAGTAAGAGCAACAAAATATGATTGGTTTTCTACAGCACGGGAAGTTGTCATAGAATCCCACGGTATTTTTTTATTAGCTCCCCAAGCTGCCATATTTATAAGAATATCAGCTCCTGCTTTTCTATAAGCACGATAAATTTCAGGAAAACGTATATCATAACATATTGTTAAGCCTAGTTTTACTCCGTCTAATTCAACCATAATTGGATTTTTACCTGCTGTAATATATGAACCTTCTGCACAACCGTAATAAGAAAACAAGTGATTTTTTTCATAAGTGCAAACCAATTCCCCATTCCGGTTTATTACAGGACAAGAATTTACCAAAGTTCCGTCTGATTTTTTTTCAATAACACTTCCTCCAATAATATTAACCGAATATTTTTTTGCAATTCGTTGGAGCATATTTAGAGCTTTGCTGTCTGCAAAAGTTTCAGCAGACACAGGAAATGATTCACAATCCCAGCCTACAGTCCAAACTTCAGGTAAAAAAACAAAATCTGCGATTCTATCTGAAAGTTTTTGCTCAAGAAGCAATTCAACCTTATTGATATTTTTATCAAGATTTCCTATAACAGACCCAATTTGAACTGCAAGCAAAACTACTTTTGTTTTCTTCTCCATAAGCCGTGCCAATACACTTTCTTATATTCTTCAGGAATTCTACGATCCAAATCTTCCAAACTCGCTTGAAGTTTTTGACGAGCCACTTCTATTGCATCTTCATCTGCATCTTCCGGTACATAAATCGGTTCACCATACAAGTTTATCAAACGAACATCCAAAATAGGCATTCTCAAACCGTCCCAGCTTGGTAACTTAATCCAGTTAAAATTAGATGAATACCAGCATACAGGAACAATAGGTTTACCTGAGAGTTTTGCGATTTTAATGACCCCGTCTTTTACTACTCCAGCCGGACCTCGAGGTCCATCAACCATCATTGCAGCACGTTCTCCGTTTTTTAAAACTTCTATCATTTGCATAGAAGCTTCAACAGCACCTCTTCTACCTTTGGAACCTCGAACAAGCTTAAACCCCATTGGTTTAATACCTTTCGCAACAACATCTCCATCTTTTGATTTGCTGACCAACACGCTTACAGTTGGTTTATCCTTGAATCCATAAATAGCACATTGATTTCTATGCCACAAAGCATATAAACAAGAATCAGTTTCAGGATGATTTACTTCAATAATATGAGTAAAATATTCTTGGAATTTAAAGAAGGCTCTAACTGCCATCGCTAAATATCGTGTAGAATCGTTGTTTAATAATCTAACCATTCTTCAATTATACTATAAAATTCAAAAAATGTGTTATACTTTTATTTGGGATAAAACTGAGGATTCAATATGAAAAAATTGAAATTTATAATTCTATCTTTGTTATTAACGCAACTTATTACGTTTGCGAATTTTAATGATATTTATATAATGGATGTTCAATACGATTGGATAAATAAAAGTGAAGTCGAAAAAGAAGCAATTATATCAGAAGTGCATGACATCATTTTTGAAAATGGAGAGTTGCCAAAACAAAAGGATTTTAAAACTCAGTTTAAAGATAAGTTAAAAGATAAAAATTATAGAGAACATTATTTTGCAGCCTCATCAGGTTATAAAGAATATAAAGATTACAACATTTCTGCTTTTTATTATAAAAAACAAAAACATATTTATATGTATGCGTTGCAAAATAAAAAAGATATTTCAAAATCATACTATTATGATGCTTTAGGTAATCTTCGATATATTGATTTTAATTTTGGAGAATATCCAGAATATCCTTATTATACAATTCAGTATAAAATTTCAGGAGAACCTGTTAGTGCAATTTATAATGTTTCAAAAGATAATCAATATCTTTATGAACCGGATGGAACATTCAAAGGGGTTTGGTACAAACATAATTTGTACGATAAACATTCTAAGATAATTTTAACAAGGACTACTTATTAATGAATTATTCAGAAAAAATAGGAAAAATTCTAACAGAAAGAAAACTTAAAATTTCTACAACAGAATCCTGTACAGGAGGATTATTAAGTTCAAAATTAACCGATATTTCAGGGAGTTCTGCTTATATCACATTAAATCTGGTAACTTATGCAAATGAAGCCAAAGAGAAAATGTTAGGCGTTGTTCTTAATGAAGAAGGTGTTGTAAGTGA
The DNA here is from genome assembly GCA_964531425.1 of uncultured Vampirovibrio sp. Lineage (GTDB taxonomy): Bacteria > Cyanobacteriota > Vampirovibrionia > Gastranaerophilales > Gastranaerophilaceae > CAG-196. Next base: position 28,168 of record CAZHEI010000005.1, read on the forward strand.
AAATTGTGCTTTTCAAATGGCAAAAGGCTTATATAATTTAACAAAATCTGATATTTGTGTATCAACAACCGGAATTGCAGGTCCAACTGGCGGAAGTAAAGAAAAGCCTGTAGGATTAATGTATTCAACAATTTACACTCCTCAAAAATATCAAACGTATAAAATACAAGTTGATTCAAATTTATCCAGAATAGAGATTAAAGAAAAATTTGCACAAGAAGTTCTGAAAAATATTTATGAGTTTTTGAATTAAATTTTAACATAAATTATATTGTCATCCTGAATAGCCGACAAAATTAGACATTGTATTTGAGGTTGAGATAATAAATAAGGCGTATTTCAGGATCTTACCAACTTGGCATGATACTTATGTTTTGGTCAGATCCTGAACAGCTTGAAAATTACGGACTTACATCCTTATTTTCTACGATTTCAGGATAACAGTTATTTGTGTTTTTATACAGATAAAATTTATCATGGACAACATTGTCGCAAATTTCAAACACTTTACATTTCTTTCCACGTTGGACCAAAATTGACATCAACTTCTAACGGAACACTCAATGGCTGATTTAACTCCATTGCTTTCACTACAAGTTCCTTAATTTCTTCAAGCTCATTTTGCGGAACTTCAAACACAAGTTCGTCATGTACTTGCATAATCATTTTTGTGCACATACATTTTTTAGTAAGTTCCTTGTCAACTTCAATCATTGCCATTTTTATTAAATCCGCAGCAGAACCTTGTAACGGTTGATTTATAGCTGCTCTTTGAGCGAATTCTCGAATTTGATAATTTGGGCTATTCAATTCTGCACCAAGATAGCGTTTTCGTCCGAAAATTGTTTCAACATATCCAGTTTGATTAACAAACTCTATTTTTTCATTCATGTATTCTTTAACTTTTGGATAGTGTTCAAAATATTTATCAATAAATTCTTGAGCTTCGTTATTAGAAATTCCTAAAGATTTTGCTAAACCATATTTTGATTGCCCGTAAACTATACCAAAATTAACAGCTTTAGCTTTTCTCCGCATTTCTTTTGTAACATCGCAAACCTCTACGCCAAAAACTTTTGCCGCAGTCATTGTATGCACATCTTCTCCGTGTTTAAAAGCGTATATAAGATTTTCATCTCCTGAAATATGTGCAAGAAGTCTTAATTCAATTTGAGAATAATCCGCAGATAGAATTAAACTATGACTGTCTTTTGCACAAAACGCAGCTCTAATTTTGTTACCTTCTTCTGTTCTAATAGGAATATTCTGCAAATTCGGATTTGAAGAAGAAAGTCTTCCCGTTACGGTTAGAGCCTGATTATACGTTGTATGAATTCTATTATCACGATTACTTATAAGTGCAGGAAGTGAATCTGTGTACGTTGATTTTAGTTTTGAGAATTTTCTGTGTTGAATTATATAATCACAAATTTCATACTCTTGAGCAAGCTCCTCCAAAATTTCCGCACTTGTTGAACGAGATTTCTTTTTCTTTGCTGTTTTTAATTCTAATTTATCATATAAAATTTCAGCCACCTGTTTTGGAGAATTAATATTAAAAGGTTGTCCTGCCAGTTGATAAATAATATCTTCAAGTTCAGCAAGCTTTTCTGTCATATAAGAAGATAATTCTTTCAAATAATCACAATTTATAGAAACCCCTGTGTGTTCCATTTTTGCTAGAACAAGTGTTACCGGAATTTCTACCTCTTTTACAAGTTTTTGTTCTTGTTCGCTTAAATTCTTTATCCAATAATCATACAATTTCAACACTGTTTGAGCTTCATCACAAGCAAATTTTTCTGAATCATCAGGTTTTGTAATAATATGATTTAAAAAGTCCAAAGCTTGAGCATCCAATAAATGCTTACGATTTGGGTCTTTTACATAACTTGCCAGCAAAACATCATATTCCAAACCTTTAGGTGAATATCCTTTGTCTAAAAGATTTCTGTAATCAGATTTTGCATCATATTGAATCTTTTTTATGTTTTCGTTTTCGATTATAGGAATAAGTTCTTTAACAAAATCTTGTGAAAAGAAATAATTTTTACCATTTGAAATCGCAATATGAGATAATTTTTCATTATTATCAAAATAATATCGGATACTAATTTTTTCAGAAGCGTTAATATCTTTCAAAATTTCATGAACATTTTCAGAATTTACTTTTTGATATTCAACTTCACTATCAGAAACAGATTCTTTAATTGCTTGAGTAAAGAGGTTTTGCTGAATATTGTCTTGCTGAACCGTTTGAGGATTGCTAAAAAGACTCAAATTTTCTCCCTCTTGAACTTCATTTGAGTTAAATGAAGACAAAATTTTATCAATATTTTTAATAAATGTATAAAATTGCATTTTTCTTAAAAATTCTGAAACTTTATCAATTTGTGGAAGTGTTACCGTAGCTTTTTCAATATCAAAATTTATATCAACATCTCTAATAATAGTAGCTAATTCCTTAGAAAGAATTGCCGTGTCTTTTTGTGTGCAAATTTTCTCACGAATTGCCTTTTCAGGAATGTTTTCACAATCTGCAAGAAGTTCTTCCAAATGAGGATATCGACTCAAAAGCTTTTGAGCAGTTTTTTCTCCAATGCCACGTATTCCAGGAATATTGTCGGAAGTATCTCCACGTAAACCTTTGTAATCTATTACTTGATTAGGATAAACGCCAAGTTTGTCATAAACTCTATTCCAATCATATTCCAGAAGTTCGCCTTTAGTAGGAATAAGGACTTTTACCATTCCATCTTTATCAATCAGTTGAAAACTATCTTGATCACCTGTCAAAATAAGAGTATGATTCCCACTTTCTGAAGCAATTCTAGAAATCGTACCAATTACATCATCTGCTTCAAAGCCTTCTTTTGTATAAATTGGAATATCAAATGCGTTTAGTCCTTCCACAATGGTTCCAATTTGACAACGCAATGTGTCCGGCATAGCTTCTCTGTTTGCTTTGTATTCTTCATATTTTTCAACACGAAAAGTTTGTCTGCCTACATCAAATGCAACTGCAATAAAATCAGGCTTAATGTGAGCCAATAAGTCAAATATAGCTTTAAAAAATCCATAAACAGCCCAAGTAGGTTGGTTATCAGCATTTTTCATGCCGGTTCTTTCCAAGGCATAATATTGGCGAAAAGCTAAAGCATGTCCATCTATTAAAATCAAAGTTTTTTTATTTGACATATAATACTCCCATTCAATAAAAGTATTATATCATAAAGTGTTTTTTGAAACTATTCAGCACAACTGTCAGACGCAACTTTAGATATTGGTATGTCGCAAACCGGTTTTGTGCTACAATATCCATAAGGAGTAATTATGAAAATTCAAACTATTTCAAATAATCAACAATCGTTCAAAGCTGTGAATCAAAAGTACTTTGCGTGGGCAAAGGAAGATTTTAGATTAGTAAAAAATGTTTCTACAGAATGGTGTGATAGACTTAGCTTTGATGTGTTTTTATTTAAAAAAATTTCTCGACAAGATGCTATTGATACAGTTGAAGCAGTTAAAACATTCATGAAAAAAACAGATGAAGGTATTGAACACTTATTAACCACCTTTAAGAATCCTAATCAATAGATTTATTAACCATAGCACCGGTAATTGAACCAAAACTTATTCCAGCTAAAGAACCGGTTGGTCCGAGATATTTTGCGCCAATTGCTCCAAACACACCGGTTGCTATAACAGTAGTTCCTAATAACAAATGTAATTATTAATATAAATCTTGTATCTTTCAAAATTGAACAGTTTATTTTATAATAATCTTATGGACAAAAAGGTTATTTCAACAAACAGAAAAGCTTTTCACGATTATCTTATTTTTGATAAATTCGTTGCAGGAATTGTGTTAACAGGAACAGAGATTAAATCTATCCGCAAGGGAATGCTCAATCTTAAAGATAGTTATGCAAAAATTGAAGACGGAGAAATTTTTATTTACAGTATGCATATTTCTCCCTATGAGCAAGGTAATCGCTACAACCATCAACCTGAAAGAACTCGTAAGCTTTTGTTGACAAAACAAGAAATTCGAAAAATGTCTGATAAAATAAAAAAAGAAGGTTATACAATTGTACCTTTAGAATTGTTTTTATCACATGGTTTTGCTAAGATAGAAATAGGTCTTGCAAAAGGAAAGAAAAATTACGATAAACGAGAAGCTATTGCGAAAAAAACAATAGAAAGAGATATCGCTCGTCAAATTAGAAGATAAAATCGGGGTGTGAAATGTTTAATAGGGATACTATTTTAAAAAATTTGAATACTGAAAATTATTATATGGATAAACATTCTCTTGACTTATTTTTGAGTGATTGGAAAATTGACTCTATTTATGAAGACGAAGATGGTCTTGAATTTTATGATGATTTGGCATTAGAAAAAATCAAACGTGGAATTTCTTTGAAAGCTCAAGGTTATAGTGATGAACAAATTATATCCAAATTGCAAAAGATGGAAGCAAAAGTAGAAAAGGCTTCAAAAGAAGAGCCTATCCAGCCAATTTTGGTAAAAGATTATTTAGATACCCCTCAAGAAACCGTTCCGGAAGTTGTTGAAGAAAATAAAGATGATGAACATATTGTAACTGATTTAACTCCTCAACGAGACAAAAGCTTTACTTTGGATGTTTCTTCTCAAACACTTCAAATGCTTGCAGAAGCTGTTGCGAAAAAAATTAGTGATGATATTACGAATTCAGATATGGCTACAAGATTGATTGAAGCCGGTGGTTATAAAAAAGATAACGAAATTCTTGCGAAACAAGTTCAAGAATTGTTAGAACATAATAAAGAACTTTCAGCAAGAATTGAACAATTAGAAAGTCATCCGTCAAAAAGTTTCTGGAGTAAAATTTGGGGAGCAAGAAATTAAAAGAATATCAAAATTTCTTGAAGAGTTTAGATTCTAAATTAGAATCTTATTTTGTAAACCAATCAAATTATATTTGTTGCAACAAAGGATGTTCGGCTTGCTGTGAACAAGGAGATTATCCTCTTTCAGAAATTGAATTGCAATATTTAATGCAAGGTTACACATGTCTTGATAATAATACTAAAATCCAAGTTCAAAAAAATGTTTTTAATATAGAAAAAGGTGGCAAATGTCCATTTCTAATAAATAATAAATGCTCTGTCTATCAATATCGACCTATTATTTGCAGAGTTCATGGCTTAGCTTATATTTGTCATGATAAAACTGCAAAAATTCCATATTGTGCGAACAATGGATTGAATTACTCAAAACAATATAACGGAAAAGAAATAAACATTGAACCAATTTCTGAAAATCTCGACACTCTCAATTTACTCCAAAGCTTAGACTCTGGAGAAGTTAGAAATCTTTACGACTGGATTAAAAAAGGGAATTAATTTTCAGTCAAAACGCTTTCGCAAATATTTGTTTGCGGAGTATAATCATATTCCGACATAGAAATATCACTAATGATTTTGGAACGTTTTTTGCGATAAAGCATGTCAATAAACGCTTCTAAACGTGTAATAAAGCCTGCTTCTCCGGTGTGTTCATCAATTGTAAGTGATAACATTGGTTTACCGCATTCTTTCGCTTTTCTCATAATTCGTTCAATCATTAACGAATCCGGTCCGCAACCAAAAGCGTTTAATGTAATAATTCCGTCAATTTTATTATCTTTTAGGTAATGACCTGCTGTGCCAACCATTTCATCTTCATTTGCCCAATATTTATGGAAGCCTAAAGATGCAATACCTTCTTCCATTTGTTCATTAGTAAGTTGCAATGATGTAAATACTTTTACATCCATTTTTTCAAGCTTATCAAATATTTTCATACAAGCTCGTTCATCATAAATATTGTATCCGTGAGAAACAAGCGCAACACTTATAGGATGAGAATTGTTTTGTGACTCAATCAAAACTTTACCTTGAAGTGCATTGGAAAGAGCTTTTTTATAGCTCAAACCTGCACGCATCATAACCAAAAAGTTATTATAAACTTTCCAGCCTTGCTTTGATGCATCTTTAATTCTGTACATATCTGTTATTCCAAACGGAGCAACAGATTCTGCCAAAAATTCATACAAACCTTGTTTTTTTGCTGATTTATCAAGAGTTGGTTCAATAAGGTTGTAATCTCCTTTAACAACATTTCTGACCAAATCAGGAAGTCCTCTGATTTTTGAACAGTTGTAGATTTTAGGAGCAACTGATTGTAAAGATGGAACAAAAATATTTTTAACTCCTTTTTTGTTGATAAGGTTCAAAATATGTCCCAAATAAATTTTTATAGGAAGACAAGTTTCTGTAACAACAAGAGCAGAACCATCCGACATAGTTTGTTTTGTAGTTGGATCAGACAGAACAATTTTAAAACCTAAACTTGTAAAGAATCCATGCCAAAACGGATAATTTCCGTAAAAAGCCATTCCTCTAGGAATACCAATTACCAATTCTTGTGTATCTTCAGCCATTTATTACTTCCTTAAAAACTAGTTTCCTTAAAAATTCTAACTCGAACAAATTCTTTTGTCACTTATGATTTGAACAAATGTTAAGTTACTGTTATAATTTGGCTATGAAGATTTTAGGAATAGATCCAGGAATGGCAATTGTCGGATATGCGATGATTGAATTCGGAGATAATGGGAATATAAAGCTTTTGACATCAGGTTCCATTCAAACAGATAAAAAACTTGATGATTCAAAGCGTTTATTAGAGATATACAATGATTTATCACTAATTGTCGATAAATATAAACCGGATTGCGCTTCTGTTGAAAAACTTTTTTTCTTTAAAAATCAAAAAACAGTTATTCCTGTTGCAGAGGCAAGAGGAGTTATTCTTACTGTTCTTGAAAAATATGGTATTCCGACTTACGGTTACACCCCAATGGAAGTAAAACAGGTTTTGACAGGCTACGGCAGAGCAGAAAAAAAAGAAGTTGAACAAATGGTTAGACTAACTTTAGAAACAGAGGATTTGCCGAAACTTGACGACACTGTGGATGCGATTGCGATTGCAATTTGTCATACAAGAAGTCTTGTATAATGTCTTAAGAGATTATAAACAAACAATACTACCAACTTGCCTAGTTATTAAAAACCATTCTCACGTAATAATTTTCATCTTGCTTTAATCTTTCGATTATAGAATTATATTTTTCAGATTGAATTAGTATAACTATTTGAGCTGCTTTTTCCCTAATTGTATATTCTCTTTCTCGTGAAGCTCTTTCCAAAATCGGGAACAATTTGTTGAACGGAATTTCTGTTGCAAATAATTTCAACGCTTCTAAGCACCAGTATAGTTTGAACAATTGTTTATTAATAACATATTTTTTATCACGAAAAATAAATTTATCTAATTCTTCAAAAGATTCATTTACAAACATAAGAATTTTTGTAAGATAGCCTTTGGAAAATTCCGTAGATTCCTTTAAAATCACCACTGAATCTATAACAAGTCTACAAATGTTCGCATTAATATCTATAGATGCGTTTGCAAAGGTTTCAAACTGTGTAAAATAAGTTGCCAAATTCGGAGATTCTGTTAAAAATTTGTTTATCCTCAAAGCAACAGCTTCTCTGATTTTTCCATCACAACCTGTTAAATTATCAACAAGAATTTGAGCCTCTGCTGAATTATTTATTGAATCTAATTTTAGTACAGCAATTTGTTTTTGGGGAATATTCCCATTTTTAAGCATTTCTATTAATTCATCATGAGAAAAGTCATGTTCTGACATTTCCAGTGCTTGTGCAAAATTTGTATCTAAATCTTTATAAAAACCTGAATTCAAATCATTCTCCGAATTTACTCACAACTTTATTGTAGCACAAGGGTTATTGAATTAGTGCTATAAACTAGTTTTAATGTATAATAATTATAAGGAGAACTCTATGGAAAGTCTTATAAATATATTACAAAAAGTTTTTGTGTTTGAAAAAGAACCTCAAAAAATCGGATTAAGCCAATTTAAGGAACCCATTGTAAAAGAGAAAGAAAAACAACCTTCTATAAAAAATAAAAACGTTAAACTTTCAGATTTGATGAGAGGCAATACAATCAAATAAAATTTTATTTAATTTCCGTATTCATATTTAATTCAATATACTTAAACATTCCAATATAAATTCCCGAAGGGAAAAAGTACGTGTTATTGCACGGTGTAATTTTTAAGATAGCATTACCTGAATCAATTCCTGCTACTGTTGCAAGATATTTTTTATTTGCCGCAGAAAATATAATATAACCATTATTTGATTGAATTTCATCTATTGAAAATTTATTTGCGGTTACAGCACTCAAAGTTAAATAAAACAACTTTTCTTTGTTTACCGCAAACATTTTTGAACAGTTTTCAAACGCTATGTTTTGTGGTTGTGTAATAGGAATATTTTGTTGCGATTGATTAGAAGATACTGTATTATCTGCATAAACAGTATTCATTGATAACAAAATCGCTAATATTATAACTCTCATTTTCATAAAAATATTCTAGCATAATTAACTGCTATATGCTATAATTTACTCAATTATATAAGTACGGAGAGAGAAATGTTACAAGAAGCAACAAGAGCGATTAATTCTGCATTTAATAACAGTTTTATAAAAAAACTCAGTCAATATTTGCACGACTGCGTGAGAGAAGAAGTTAAAAGTTCAACTTTTAGAAATCTAAAGGCTGATAGAGATAATAAATGGATTTTCTTGGATGAAGAAGATACTTTGTTTACTCAAGGATTGGAATATCTTCGTTTAGAAGGTTCTGATTCTAAATTAACAGAATTGATGATTCAATCTGAAACCAGTCAAAAAGATAAATATTTGATTTATGGTTATTTATTCCTTGTCGGGAAAGCAAAATCCGGTAAGAAAAATGAATTTTTGACTCCGCTTTTATATTCTCCATGTCGACTTGAAAGAAATGGTGTAAATATAAACTGCATGTTAACAGATGAATTTTTATCACTTAACACAGGTGCTCTTACAGCTTTAATGAAAAAAAGTGATGATGAAGACGAAACAGAACAATTGCTGGAAGGGTTGCTGGATGTGGTTCCATCAATTCCAATTACTCAAGAAAAAATGGATATTTTCTTAACAACTTTGAAATCAATTGTTCCTGATATTGATGTTTCTTTAAACCACGAAATGGATGTTAAAGAAGATAATATTGCAAAAGACTTCTATTCTGAAAAAATTGATGCTGAAAATGTGGATGAAATTATAGAAGAAGAGGAAGAATCTACTAAGAAATCAGTTCCTGCTTTTGAAAAAATTCATTTAACAAAACAGTGTGCAATTATTTTAACAAAACGTCCTTCTGTAACAGCAGGAGTTTTGCATGAATTAACTCAAATTGCAGAAAAACCAAGCGGTGTTTATCGTGAAACTGTTCTGAATTTAATTAATGAAGAATATACACAAGCAAAACCGACTGATACTCAACAAAAAACGATGGCAGACTTTTTCCCTGTAACTCCATTGTCACTTTCTGATGCACAATTGAATGTTGTTAAAAATGTTGAAAATGCAAAATTAGTATCCGTTTTTGGACCTCCTGGGACAGGTAAATCTCAAACAATAGTCAATCTTGTTTCTCATTTGATTGCAAATGGAAAAACTGTTCTTGTAGCTTCAAGAATGGATAAAGCAGTTGATGTTGTAGCAGAAAGACTTAATCAATTAGGCGCACCGTTCTTGGCATTAAGAGCAGGACGTTTGAATTACCAAAGAGAACTTTCTATGCAATTGCAAGATTTACTCTCTAATAAAGTTGATTTGGACGAAGGTGTCGAAAGTTCCATAATGTGTGATGTTTCTGACATGGAAGCTTTGCTTAAATCGGTTAGAGCTATGGAAAATAAAGCAGAACAAATCATCAAGCTGGAAAATGATTGGACAGCTATTAATGAAGAAATAAACTTAGAAGAACCAAATCATAGGAATCATCAATATATTAAGGCAACTTTAAAAAATGATGAAATAAAATCTATTGAAGAAATTATAAACACATTGACTGCTAATATAGAAAAAGCAGGATTTTTCGCTGCATTGAAAAATAGTTCTTCTTTAGGACGACTCAAAAAAATAATTAAAACAAATTTTGAAGTAAATAATGAAAATCTGATGATTTTAAAAAACGAATTGGAGTTTGCTAAGCTTGTCTGCAAAGCTAGAATGATTGAAACCGAAATTCAATCAATCGGGAATATACATGTTATTTCCGAGCAACTTAGAACAATGCGCAAAAAACAACGAAAATTAGCGATTGATATTTTAAAATCAAAACGTAGAACTGCATTAAAAGGACTAATGCAAGACCCTATCAAACGTCAAAGATTATTTGTTCACTCAAAATCATTGGTTGAAAGAAAGAAAAATTTACAAAGCCGACTTCTTGAAACAGAAGATTTTAAACCTTTGCTAGAAGCATTTCCTTGCTGGTGTGTTACAACCTATGCAGTTTCAGGCTCTTTACCATTGAAACCGGGGTTATTTGATGTAGTTATTATTGATGAAGCTTCTCAATGTGATATTGCAAGCTGTTTCCCAATTTTATATCGTGCTAAAAAAGCAGTTGTTGTTGGTGATGATAAACAACTTCCGCACTTATCCTTCTTGGAAAAAGCAAAAGAACAGTCTTTCATGTCACAGTATGGCATTAATGACAGATATCAGTTGATGTGGAGATTCCGTACAAATTCAATGTTTGATTTGGCAAATTATTATTCAATGCATCCGGTGCTATTGGATGAACATTTTAGAAGCCTTCCACCAATTATTAATTACTCAAACAAAGAGTTTTATGGTAACAGAATTAAAGTTATGCGTAGAAATGATAACTCTTCTAAGGTTATAGAAGCAGTTGTTGTTCCTGACGGAAAAGTTGATGCGGATGCAACAAGAAATCTTCCTGAAATAGAAGCTCTTGTAAAGAGGTTGCATGAAATAGTAGTAGAGGATGAACGAAAGAACCCTGAAAACCCTGTAAGTATCGGGATTATTTCTCCATTTAGGGCACAGGTTGAACAGTTGAAAATTTCTGTTTCAAAAGTCCTATCTGAACACATGATGGAAAAACACCAGATTGAAATTGGTACCGCTCATACATTCCAAGGGGATGAAAGAGATATTATGCTTATATCTTGGGCTTATGCGCAAAACAGTTTTCCTCAAAGCTTGATTTTCTTGCAAAAACCGAATCTGTTCAATGTTGCGATTACTCGTGCCAGATATAAAACGATTAACTTTATTTCAAAAAATCCTAGAGAATTACCTGAAGGTATTTTGAGAAGTTATTTTGGATTTATTGAAGAGTATGAAAATAGATTCGCATTGATAAATTCAGATGAATTTGATGAAAATATTTATAAAAACTCACTTGAAAAAGAAGTTGCACAAGCCTTTAGAGATTTAGGACATAAAGTCCTTTGTGGAGATGAAATCGCTGGTTTGAGCGCAGATTTGTTGGTTGATGACAAATTTATAGTTGAAATTGACGGAATGGAAGATAAAATTCCTAATAAAGTTTCAAACATGAAGAAACAAGCTATATTTGAACGTTCAGGATTGAAAGTTTCCAGAATTACGGCAAGAGAATGGAGTTATTCTCCAAAAGCTTGTATTGATAGAGTGATAAATAGCAATTTATAACTTTATTGTCCTAAATATCGTTGAATATTTATGATTTCCATAATAGATTACTATTGAAACGAAATGATTTTCTAAATCTGTTATTTCCATATAACATTTGATAGGGTCTTTTCGTTTTGTGCTATTGAATTTTCCAAGAAAACTCAACGCTCCCATGTGAATTTTTTGAGCTTTTGTCAGCTTTGGTTGTGGCAAATGTTTATCATAGAAAAATTCAGGAGTAATATCTCGTTCATAAACAGGAATAATATGCATAACTTTTCCATTTTGTTTGAATAACAAATACCATTTATCTTTATGCTCTCTTGGTGTTAACAAATAATACCCCGGTTCTATTGCTCTATCCTTAAAATAAATATAAGAGTTTAATCTTAAAAGCGGATAAGGTGCCCAAGTCGCATCTTTCATATCATAATACTGATCAGGGTCAATATCATGCATATATGAATGAGTTGCGGGTTCTAAACTATTGTATATGCCGGCATAATCTTTAGTAGGTTTTGTTTCAAGCAGAGTTTGAGTAGAATCTGATGCCGGAGCTTCTCCCGCTGTGTATTCAAATTCAGGAGGTAAGGATTCCTCTTCATCTTGCCCGTAGAACTCTTCCACACTGTTAATCGGCTCATCTGAAAGCGGATTATAAGCAGAAAAAACCGGTAATGCCAAAAATAAGAAAAATATTATAAAACTCTTCTTTAACATATAACTATTTTACGTAATATTCTGCAAAAATCAAGTTAACTAGAAAATTGTGTGAAATTTTCCAGTATCATTGATAGAAATTTCGAAAAACAACTCCTCTCCTAGGGAGAGGACACAGTTGTGCTTGCGTTAGCAAGCTACAAATGTGCGGTGAGGGTTCAATTGTAAATTGGGGTTTCACCCCAACAACACTTCTCATAATGGGAAATTGAAAGTGGAAAGTAAAAAATGGAAAATTTTTACAGAAGTTTTATTGCCCCCTCACCCTAGCCCTCTCCCGCAGGGCGAGGGAACATTCCTTGTAACAACTTATTCACTTCCAAGTAATTTTTCAATTGTGCATTTCTTTCTTTTTCATTGCG